>CAIUXU010000539.1 GCA_903903205.1 uncultured Syntrophobacterales bacterium | reverse complement strand
TCCACGGCCATATCTACCTGGCTCAAAACGTTACCTTTGAAGATGCGATAGAACGGCGCCGGCCGTTGGATTTCCGTGCCGTGAAAATGCATGCACCGCACCTCGACGCTGGGCATAAAACGCTGGGGATCACGTCCAAACAGCAGCAGGGAAGCGTTCGTGGGATGTCCTTCGCAGAGCAAGTGCAGGTGGGTGAGTACGGCAACCATAGGCGCTGTTTCCGGCAGGGGAAACTGACGTTCGGAGCGGGCGAGTCGTACGAAGTCCGCCACTGCATGGGCATCCAGATCATCGAGATTTGCATCCAGGCGGGCCCTTTCCTCAAAAGGACGATCCTGAATAATGCCGCAGGTTTCGAGGTGCGCCACCAGGCTTGCGTAAAGCACGGCTTTCAGTTCGGCGATATCGTTGTATCTTCGACGGATGAGTTGGACTCCCGCCTTGTGAATGAGCGTCTTCATCTTGGAGTGGCGCTGCTGATCATCCTTTCCTTTGACAAAAATGAGACGGAGCTTCCTCTGATCAGTGGCACGGTCAAATTCCCGCTCCGTGGGCGACAAGCCCTCGGTATCTTCAAATCCGTAGTCGTTGCCAAAGAGACCCACGTATATGGCAGAGTGATCCACTTCAGTCAGATAAACGGCATCCGCACGGCGGTCGCTGGCAGGCAGGTCTTCAAATAGAAAGACCGTGAAGAAACGGCGCAGCAAAGGGTCATTTTCGATGAAAGTCTTCACTGCACGGCGATCTTCCGCCAGTTCTTTCTGGACGCTGCTTATAAAGATACCTGAATTGGCGGCACTCATACAGCCCCTTCCTTCCCACCAGAGAACTGCGCGACGACTTTGTTGAATTCTTCTCTGAGACGGGCCTCAAAGCCAGCCTCGATTTGGTAAACTTCTGTGAACTCCGCAAAGGCCCAGCGGATGGCGTCGCCCAGGCGGCCCGTCTTGCCGACGGTGTTCATGACCTCCCGGAGGATTTCCTGGTCAGTCAGATTCTCGGCCTGGCGGCGGTCGCCGGTGCGCTCGATAATCTCACGGCGGAAGCGGTCAAGTTCGTCGGCGGCCATACTGCGGAAGTTGTCGTCCAGGGCCTCGCCGGATTCGAGTTGTTCGCTGTCGATTAACAAGGTACGGGGACGACCGAATGGGTTGCCCTGCTCGTCGAAGTTTCGGAATAGTTCCAGGCGGCCTTTTTGAAGGGCGGCCCCTTTCCGTTTTCGGGGTTTTGGAATCGGCGTGATAAACTCTGCCCGGCGGCGGTTCTCGATAATCTGTTGCGTTGGTTGCCCGGTTGCGTCGAGTTCCCAGTGTTGCGCCGGGTATTTGTAGGGAGAGTTGAGGATGGGCCGTTCAAAGAATCGATTTTCCATATTCGGGTGCTCTCCGGGGAAAAAGATCAAACGAACCGTTTACCGCTGCACAGCCGCATTGATGCGACTGTACAGATTACCCGCTAAATATATTGACGGGTTACATAGCACAATCGGGGGGGAGATACCTACAGATAATTACAGTCGGT
>CAIUXU010000538.1 GCA_903903205.1 uncultured Syntrophobacterales bacterium | reverse complement strand
GCAGTTGTTGGCCGCTTCCAATCAATCGCGCCTTGAGCTGCTCAAAGAGATCGAAGCCCGCGAGCAGGCGGAGGGAGAGCTGGCAATAAAACAGAGGCAACATCAAACCCTGAATGAGACGCTGGCAGCACAGGTTGCCGAGGAGGTCCTCAAAAACCGGGAGAAGGACATCCTGTTGCTGCATCAGGACAAGCTGGTCGCCATAGGCCAACTGGCCGCCGGGGTGGCCCACGAGATCAACAACCCCATGGGTTTCATCATGAGCAACTTGCGCATGCTCAAAGAATACAGCGATGTGGAACAGAAGTACCTGGTCGCTCTGGAAAATAAACTGGAAGAGAGTTGTCCCGAAGAACGGCGCAAACAGTTTCAAGAACTGCGCCAGGGTCTTGACCTGCCATTCGTTCTGAAGGATATCGCTCTTCTGATCTCCGAATCCCTGGAAGGGGCCGAACGGGTCAAGCGGATTGTGCTCGACTTGAAGGATTTTGCCCGCCTCGACGAGGGAAAGATGAATGAAACCGATCTGAATCATTGTGTAAAGAGCACTGCAAACATTGTTCGCAACGAAATCAGACAGGTTGCCGAACTTGAATTGCTACTGAACGAGATTTCCCTGGTCGTATGCAATCCCCAGCAGATCAACCAGGTGATTGCCAACCTGCTGGTCAATGCGAGCCAGGCGATGGACAAGCATGGCGTCATTACCGTGACTTCGCGACAGGAGGGGGAGCAGGTAGTCCTGTCGATCAGCGACACCGGGCGCGGTATGACAGAGGAGGTTCGCAAGCGGATCTTCGAGCCTTTTTTTACCACCAGGGAGGTGGGTGAAGGAACCGGCCTGGGCCTCAGCATCGCCTACGGCATCATAAAACAACATGACGGCGAAATCACAGTGCAGAGCGAACCGGGAAGAGGGACCACCTTTACCATCAGGTTGCCGATCAGGAGAACATAGCGTAAGGACATTTATGGCATTCCCAGCATTCTCTCTGTTTTCTGAGCTGGATCAATCTTGCAGATTGATCCAAAATGTTAACAATTGGTTCAGGCTGCAAGCCTGAACCAGCGAAGTAATCGCATCACCCTCAACCTTGGAAAATATACGGGAAGTGTCCCTCTATTTTCCTTACCATTGAAGCTCGCCTGGTGATTTCTTCACCACATTTGCCTTGATATCTGTAATCCGGCCGTTGCTCAAGTGGATAACGCGGTCGGCCATTCCGGCGATGTCCGCGTTGTGGGTGATGATTGCCGTGGCCGTTCCGAGCTCGCGATTGATTCGTCCCAGCGCTTCCAAGACCACGATCCCCGTTTGAGAGTCGAGGGCGCCTGTGGGTTCATCGCAGAGAAGCACTTCCGGATTTTTTGAAATGGCGCGGGCGATCGCCACGCGCTGCTGTTCGCCGCCGGAGAGTTGGGCGGGAAAATGGTCGAGGCGCGCGGTTAATCCGACAAGCTGTAAGGCATCTTCCGGCGTCATCGGATTTTGTGCGATCTCCGTCACCACCGCCACGTTCTCGCGCGCGGTCAGGCTGGGGATCAGGTTGTAAAACTGAAAAACAAACCCGACATGAAAACGGCGATATTCGGTGAGCTCCCGTTCATTGGCATTCGTCAGGGTTCTGCCCCGGTAGGCGACATCCCCGCCGGTGGCCGTGTCCAGACCGCCGAGAATATTAAGCAATGTCGATTTCCCGCTTCCCGAAGGTCCGAGAAGCACGACCAGTTCGCCGGAGTAGAGCTCCAGATTCACCCCCCGCAGCGCATGAACCTCAACCTCCCCCATCGCATATATTTTCGTGAGGTCCCGGACCTGAAAAACAACCCCTGCCGGATTGCCCGGTTTCGCTTCTTTGTCGATCATCTCTTTGTCTTTTCCACGCAAACCTACCCGCAGTATTGCCCTTCGGCCTTCAGTTTCGCGAGCTCTTCCTGTTCAAGGGTGTTGAAGGCGATTTTGCCGATCAGCGTACAGGGCAGGTCGCTTCGGAACTCGATATCCCGGGGGCAGCTCCAGCGGATGAGATGTTCCTGACAGTGGGCGATCAGCGCCTTCTCCATCTCCGGCCCTGCCTTTCCCGGCTCTTTCAACACGACAAACCCTTTGACGCGCTGGACCTGCTTCTCGTCGGGGACGCCGATGATGCAGGCCTTCGCGACATCGGGGTGCTTGTAGAGGATATCTTCCACCTGGCCGGGATAGACATTCATGCCGGACGACTTGATCATCCGTTTCTGGCGGAGTTTGAAGTAGAAGAATCCGTCGGCGTCCATCGTGCCGATGTCGCCAGTGTGGAGCCAAACCTTCCCGTCCGCATGCGTCCTGAGCGTGTTGGCCGTCTCCTCCGGCTGATCGAGGTAGCCCAGCATCACCGCGGGGCCGTTCACGCAGATCTCGCCCTCTTCGCCGACAGGCGCCTCCCCGGTTGTTCCCAGGGTCACGATTTTGGCCAGCATGTCGGGAAAGGGAAGCCCCACGCTCCCTTCGCGGTACCCGTTGAGCGGCGTCGCCATGATCGCCGTCACCGCTTCGGTGAGGCCATATCCTTCCAGGAGCTGGGTGTTTCCGCCCCGCTCGCGGACGACCGCCTCGAACCGCTCCTTGACCGGCCGGGGGAGCGTGTCGGCGCCGCTGAAGGTGGCTCTGAGGCAGCTCAGATCGGCCTTTTGAAAGACGGGATTCCTGCCCAGCGCCTCGAAAAGGGTGGGCACGCCGACGACAAAATTGGGCCGTTTCTGCTTGATCAGGCCGGCCACGATCTCCGGTGTGAACTGGGGGACGAGGATGCTCTTCCCCCCGCCCATGAAGGCCGCATTGATGCAGACCCCGAGGCCGAAGCCGTGGAAAATCGGCAGGATCGCGAGGATCGCATCCCCGCCTCCCAGGCTCCCCCAGACGGAGACCTGCATCCCTTCGCTAATGAAGTTGTAATTGGAGAGCATGATTCCCTTCGGAACGCCGGTTGTCCCTCCGCTGTAGAGAATCACGGCCATCTCGTCCGTGCCCATTTCCGCTTTCGGCGCTTTCGGGTAGCTCCCCCGCATGAGGTCGCTCCACCACGCAACCAGCTTGTCCTCCGGGACCGGCGGGATCTTCCGCCCCTTGGTCAGGTTGAAGCCGATCTTCTTGAGCAAGGGCAGGTAATCGGGAATCCGGCAGAGGATCAGCGTTTGGAGCTCCGTCTTCCCCTGCGCCTCCTTGAATTTTCCGTAGAAGGCGTCGAGCGTCAGCGCGAAGCGGCTCTTCGCGGTGTTCAGATAAAATTCGATCTCCTTCGCGGGGGAGAGCGGATGGATCATGCTTGCAACCGCGCCCAGCTTGTTCGCGGCGTAGAAACAGATGATCCCCTGGGGGCAGGTGGGCATCGAGATCGTGATCCGGTCACCCTGCTTCAGGCCGATGGCGGCAAGGGCGTCCGCGCAGCAATCAATCTCCGCACCGAACTGCCGGTAGGTGGCGGTATAGCCGAAAAAGTCGTAGGCGAGGGAATCAGGGACCCGTGAAACCGTCTGCATCAGCGCCTCGTACATCGTCACCCGCGGATAGTCGATGCTCGCCGGAATATTGCCGTAAAACTTCAACCAGGGCTTCTGTTCGTACATCAGGATATTCCCTCCGTAAAAAGGTATGTTTGCAGGACGGAGCGATCATACACATATTTTATGGATTTGGCAATTTTGGGGAAATCGCGCTTCATTTATTGCTTGACTATTGAACAAGGACATATATAGAGTACCTCCAATATTACCTTTGGCGGATGGAACATCCTATGGCAAAACCAAGACTGAAACAGCATTTGATCAACCGGGACTGGTGCAAGGGGTGCGGAATCTGCGTCCATTTTTGCCCCAGGAAGGTATTGGAGTTGGATGACCAGGATAAGGTCGTGGCGGTGAGGCCGCAGGATTGCATTTGTTGCAAGCTCTGCGAGCTGAGGTGCCCGGATTTGGCGATCGAGGTACAGACGGAGCAGGATTGAATATGGGCGGCAAATTGACGTTTGTCCAGGGGAATGAGGCCTGCGTAGAGGCGGCTCTGTATGCCGGGCTGGATTTTTTTGCAGGATATCCGATCACACCCTCGACGGAGATCGCGGAGCTGATGTCGGCGCGCCTACCCCAGAAGGGCGGGATGTTCATGCAGATGGAGGACGAGATTGCCTCGATCTGTGCGATCATCGGGGCCTCCTTGACGGGACGCAAGGTGTTGACGGCAACGAGCGGGCCGGGTTTCTCGCTCATGCAAGAGGCCCTGGGATATGCGATCATGGCGGAAATCCCCTGCGTTATCGTCGATGTACAGCGGGGAGGTCCCTCGACGGGGCTGCCGACGAAGGTAAGCCAGGGGGACGTGAACCAGGCCAGGTGGGGGGTGCACGGGGACCATTCGATCATCGCCCTGACGGCATCGAACCACCAGGACGTATTTGCGATCACGGTGGACGCTTTCAACTTTTCGGAGACCTACCGGACACCGGTGATTCTGCTGTTCGACGAAGTGATTGGCCACATGCGCGAACGTTTGCGGATACCGGAGCCCGGGGAGATACCGCTTGTGGAACGGCTGAAGACGTCGGTTCGGGAAGGGGTGGACTACCATCCCTATCTGCCCCGAGAGGATGGCCGTCTGCCGATGTCGGACTTCGGTGGGGTGCACCGCTACAATGTTACGGGCCTGTTCCACGATATGTGGGGATTCCCCTCGGAGAATCCGGTGGTGGTCCACGAGCTCTTGAGGCACCTGGTGGACAAGATCGAGAGCCATGTGGATGAAGTGACGCGGTACCGGGAGTATTTTGTGGACGATGCGGAGATCCTGTTGATTTCGTACGGATCATCGGCGCGTTCGGCGCTGCACGTGGTGGCGGACCGTCGCAAGCACGGAGAGCGGATCGGATTGTTGGAGCTGCAGACGCTGTGGCCGTTCCCCTCGGCCCTTGTGCGGGAAAAGTCGAAGAAAGCCCGTTACGTGGTCGTTGTGGAGATGAACATGGGGCAGGTTTTGCAGTCGGTCCGGGAGTCGGTGGAAAAACCGGAGCGGGTCTTTTTATCCAATCGGGTGGACGGGGTCATGATAACGCCGGTGGACATCCGCAACATTCTAAGACTGATCCAGGGTAAAGGAGTCTGACATGGCCGTGGGGAACTATATCCGGGAGAGATTCTTTCCGCATATCTGGTGTCCGGGCTGTGGGCACGGGATCGTTTTGAACGGTCTGCTGCGCGCAATCGAGAACATGGGATTGAAGAAGAATGACATCGTCATGGTGTCGGGAATCGGCTGTTCGTCACGGATTGCGGGATACCTGGATTTTCATACGCTGCACACGATACACGGGCGGGCGCTGGCGTTTGCCGTCGGGGTAAAGATGAGCCGTCCGGAGCTGACGCTGCTGGTGCCGATGGGAGACGGCGACGCCTTGTCGATCGGAGGGAACCACTTTATCCATGCCTGCCGGCGGAACATCGACATGACGGCCATCGTGATGAACAACCGGATTTACGGAATGACGGGCGGGCAGTATTCACCGCTCTCGGGGTACGGCACCATGGCCACGACGGCCCCGTACACCAACATCGACCAGGAATTCGATATCGTCAATATGGCGACGGCGGCAGGGGCAACCTTTGTGGCGCGCGCCACCGCCTATCACGTCCTGCAAATGGCCGAAGTCCTGGAGGCGGCAATCCGTCACAAGGGATTTTCAGTTGTCGAGGTGATGTCGCCCTGTCCGACCTATTTCGGCAGAAAGAACAAGGAAGGAAGTGTGGTGGACATGCTCGAGAAGCTGAAAACCACGACGACGCCTCTCGGTTCCAAGGCGAAGCAGGAGAACCCGTCGCTGATCGAACGGGGGGTTTTCGTGAAGAAGGAGATGCCGGAGTACTGTGCCGAGTATCAGAAGATCATTGAGCGGGCAATGAAGGGGAAGTGACCATGGAACGATGCAGGATGGTGTTTTCCGGTTCAGGAGGTCAGGGGGTGATCACGGCGGCGATCATTCTGGCCGAGGCTGCCGTGTTGCATGAAAATCTTGTGGCCGTTCAGTCCCAGTCGTACGGTCCGGAGGCGCGAGGCGGCGCCACCCGCTCCGATGTTATCATCGCCGAGTCGCCGATCCACTTCCCGAAGGTTCTCCAGCCCAACGTGCTGGTTTGCCTGACGCAACAGGCGTATGCCATCTATTTTTCCATTCTCCGTCCGGGCGGTCTTTTTATAACCGACAGCCGTTACGTCAAGCTGGGCAAGAAGGTGGATGCACGGCAGGTGGAACTGCCGATGTACGAGACCGTGATGGAGAAGATCGGGCGGCCGATCGTTTTCAACATCTGCATGCTCGGCGCCGTGATCGGTCTGACAAAACTGGTTAAGCCCGAATCCATCATCAAGGTGCTCGAAACGCAAATCCCCAAAAACTTTCTCGACATGAACCGACAGGCCCTCGATCTCGGGATGAAACTGACCGAAGGACTTGGCAATCCATGAAAATTCATGAGTACCAGGCGAAGCAGATCCTGATGGAATATGGGATCCCGGTTCCTCGTGGGAGTGCTGCCTCGACTCCGGACGAGGCACGCGCCGCTGCCGAAGCGCTTCAAGGGAAAACGGTCGTCAAGGCGCAGATCCACGCAGGAGGCCGGGGAAAGGGCGGCGGCATCAAACCGGCGGCTTCTCCGGACGAGGCTTGCAACGCTGCCCGGGCGATCCTTGGAATGCAGCTTGTGACCCACCAAACGGGCCCGGAGGGGAAAAAGGTTCGCAAGGTTCTGGTGGAGGAGGCGTCCGCTGTCCGGAAAGAGCTCTACCTGAGCCTGGTTGTGGACCGTTCGCGTGGCAAGGAGTGTGTGGTATTCATCGCTTCGGAGGCGGGCGGCATGGATATCGAGCAGGTGGCCGAGACAGCCCCGGAAAAAATCGTCAAATG
>CAIUXU010000537.1 GCA_903903205.1 uncultured Syntrophobacterales bacterium | reverse complement strand
TCCTTGCCGTATTGAAGGCGCGGACCGGGTGCAGCGCCGTGGCCATTCGCCTGCAAGAGGGCGCGGACTTCCCGTATTTCGCCCAGGATGGCTTTCCCGCTGATTTTCTGCGGACAGAAAACACGCTGATCTCGCGTGATGCGGATGGCTTGATGTGCCGGGACAAAGATGGCAACGTCCGGCTGGAATGTACCTGTGGCCTTGTCATGGACGGCCGAACCGACCCGGCCAATTCGCTCTTCACGCGGGGGGGGAGTTTCTGGACGAGCGATTCCTTCCCCCTGCTCGACCTTCCATCCGATCAGGACCCCCGCCATCATCCGCGAAACCAGTGTATGCATCACGGCTATGCCTCCTTTGCTTTGGTTCCTTTGCGGGACAAAGAGAGGATTGTCGGCCTGATCCAGTTTAATGACCTGCGAAAAGGTTATTTTACCCTTGCAACGGTTGAACATCTGGAAAAAATCGCAGCGCATATCGGCGCGGCGCTGGTTCGCAGGCAGGCGGAGGAGGCGTTGCAAGAGGCCCACGACAATCTGGAACTGCGGGTGGAAGAACGGACACAAGAGCTGCGTGAATCACTCACCCACGCCGAGGAGCTCGCGGTTTATGCCGAGGAACTCGCCGACCGGGCCGAAGAACTCGCCCTCCAAGCCGAGGCGGCCAGCCGGGCGAAGAGCCTGTTTATCGGCAACATGCACCATGAGCTGCGAACTCCCCTGAGCGGGGTGCTCGGCATGACGGAGGCGCTGTTAAACACCCCCGTCACGGACCAGCAGCGCGGCTATGCGGAGACCATCCGAAAAAGCGGCAGGGCGCTGCTGGCCGTTGTCGGCGATATTCTTGATTTTTCAAAGATCTCTTCCGGAAAGATGGCTCTCGAAATAGCTCCCTTTCTTGTTGAATCGGTGATCGCCAACGTGGTGAACCTCTTCGGCCCTGCGGCTGCGGAAGAGAAGATCGGGCTTCACACCATAATCGACCCTGAGCTTCCCGCCGTGCGGGGCGACGCCCATCGCCTGACCAAGGTGGTTAGTCACCTGGTAGGCAACGCCGTCAAGTTCACGAAGAAGGGAGAGATCCGGGTTTCGGTGAAAATTTTGCGTAGGACCGAGGCGGAGATTGATTTGGCGATTGGCGTGCAGGATACCGGGATCGGCATGACGGAGGAGGAGCTTTCACGAATCTTCACGGGATTCACCCAGGGCGATACAACCACGGCCCGGCGCTTCGGGGGAACTGGCCTCGGGCTCACCATCAGCCAGAATCTGGTCGAACTCATGGGCGGGAAGATCCAGGTGGACAGCGTCTTTGGCAAAGGAAGCCTCCTCACAGTCCTTCTTACCTTTCCGATTGCACAGGGATTTGCGAAGAGTGATTTTAAATCTGTGCCCATAAATCCCGTGGCGCCCGCGACTCCGGCCAGGCCGGGACTTCCGCCGGGCGATATGGCCGAGCTGTATGCGCTGCTGGAAAAGTTGAAGGAGCCCCTGGATGACAGTAAACCCATACCTTGCAAGGAAATTCTGGCGACTTTGCTGCAAAAAAGCTGGCCCGAAGAGCAGGAGATCCTCCTTGCGGAACTCGACCGCCTGGTCAAGCGCTACCGCCTCCAGGAAGCTTTCGACCTGCTGAACAAAAAACAGGTGCTGAGGACTGAGGACTGAGTGTCAAGAAGCACTCGGGAATGACAATCCTTGGGGAATATTTCGGGGAGACAATGCTATTTTTTGTCATTCCCGAATTCCCATTGTCGGCCGCCCGGGATCAACGATCGGAGTATTTATGAACATCGATATCAACACGCTGGCAATGGCCATCAGCATCATCAATCTCCTGCAGGTCAGTGCACTTTTTCTCCAATGGCAGTTTGATAAAAATCACTCCCCCGGTCAGGGCTGGTGGTTGCTGGGCATCGGGGCCGGGATGCTCGCGTTCGTTGCTCTTTCCCTGCGCTCGGTCCCTTCGATGACGTCCATCTCCATTGTTGGCAACAATCTCTTTTTCGTTTACGGGTTGGCATTTCTGTATATCGGCATCCTGCGTTTCTTTGGCCAGCGCGAACGGCGCGGGCTGCTCATCGCGTTTCTGGCTGCTTACAGTTTGATTGCTATCTATTTGACTTTCATCAACAATGACATTGTCCTGCGGCGCATTGCCCTCTACCTGACATTGGCCGCGCTGGGGTTCTTAACCGCCCGGGCCATCTTTCGACACAAGACCCGCATCGTCAACGCTTCGGCCAATTTCCTCGCCGCGGCGTTTTTAGCCCAAGGCATTGTCTTAACAGCGGCTACGCTACTCTTGGTAACGGGGCCCCCGCTCGCGACCTCCACGGCCACCTCGCCGGAGCAAATTGTCGCCATGTTGGATGCGCTGATCACCACGTCGCTGTGGACAATCGGGTTTATCTTCATGATTAGCCAACGGCTGGGTGCAGAAAATCGCGAAATCAATGAAAACAGGGAACTTATTATCAATACGGACCCCGATGCGATCCTTGTCACGCGCCTGAACGACGGCATTGTTGTAGAGATCAACGACGGATTTATGATGCTGACCGGTTACACCCGCGCCGAGGTGCTTGGGAAGTCAACCACGGAAGTCAATCTCTGGAAAAATCCGGATGATAGTCAAAAGGTTATCACCGCGCTGCACGAAAAAGGCTTTTGCGAAAACCTGGAGACGGTTTTCCTGCGGAAAGACGGGAGTCAACTGGACGGGCTTTTGTCTGCCCGGATCATCAGCCTGCAAGGCGAACCCCATATTATAAGTGTGGCCACCGACATCACCGGGCTAAAATTGGCGGAAGCAAACCTGCGCATCAGCGAGGAGAGATACAGACTGCTGGCCGAGAATGCCGACGATGTCATCTGGACGATGTCTCTGGACGGGCGGCTCACCTACGTGAGTCCCTCCGTCGAGAGGATGCGGGGGTTCACGCCCGGGGAGGTGATGAACCAGCCGCTCGACAAGATCCTCACCCCAAACTCGGTGGCCATGACCCTGAGCTATTTGAAGGAGCTGGCGGCCAGCCTCCAGGCCGGGCTTCCGCCACAGATGTTTCACGGTGAATACGAGTACTACCGCAAGGACGGTTCCACCGTCTGGACAGACGTCCAGGTGATCCCGTATGTCGTCGGCGCGAACAGTCAACCCGTCGAGATCCTCGGCGTCACGCGCGACATCGGCGAGCGAAAACAGGCGGAAGAATACGGCAAAATGCGCCAGGAGGTTCTTGCGATCCTGAACGAGCCAAAAGATTCGCCGGACGCAATGCAGCGTGTCCTTTCCGTATTGAAGGCGCGGACCGGGTGCAGCGCCGTGGCCATTCGCCTGCAAGAGGGCGCGGACTTCCCGTATTTCGCCCAGGATGGCTTTCCCGCTGATTTTCTGCGGACAGAAAACACGCTG
>CAIUXU010000536.1 GCA_903903205.1 uncultured Syntrophobacterales bacterium | reverse complement strand
ATCAGTGAATTCATGGGTAACCGCGTGCTCCCCCATGAACTGCTTTACTGCTCTGCAGTGGCCGCATGTGCTCAGTGTAAACATTTTAACGGTCATCTTTCTGCCTCCTGTATGCTCTGTGTTACTTTCGTTCCGAATTCGGAAAATGGGTTCTTCCATAGCATTTCATATTCGTTCACTATGAAGAAAATGGCGCTTTGTCAAGGGGGATGTGCGCATACGCATACGGTGGTTGAAAGCTCTTGCTGTCGCCATGAACCTATGATATCAATTTTGAGAAAGAAATCGGAAGCTAAAGGTGGACGGAGCCGAAAGCCGCTCTGTCCGTTATATGTCACAGAACTGCCATTTATCACATCAGGAGGGTGAGCAGATGATTGATTACAGGTCTTTTGGATTTGTGAATACGCGGGGAATGTTTGCGGTAGCCGTTCGGGCGGGATTCGCCGTTCCGGCTTACAATTTTAACAATATGGAACAGCTCCAGGCGATTATCTTAGCCTGTCTTGAGACACAATCGCCCGTGATCATTCAGGTCTCAAAAGGAGCGAGGGATTATGCCGACCGCACGCTGCTGGGCCATATGGCCCACGGCGCGGTGGAGATGATGAAGCGGGAGGCGGCAGCGAAGGAGTTGGGGGAGATCCCGATCGCTCTCCATCTGGATCACGGCGACTCCTATGACCTCTGCGTCTCCTGCATCGAAACGGGTTTTTCCTCGGTGATGATCGACGGGTCCCATCTCGCCTATCAAGACAATGCGGCGTTGACGCGCAGGGTCGTTGATTTTGCACATCTTCACGATGTGACCGTCGAGGGGGAGCTGGGTGTCCTGGCTGGCGTAGAGGACGAGGTTTCAGCGGAGAACCATACCTATACACGGCCGGAAGAGGTCGAGGATTTTGTCTCTCGGACCGGAGTCGATTCCCTCGCCATTTCGATCGGAACTTCCCACGGTGCTTTCAAGTTCAAGGTGGGTCAGTCTCCGCGCATCCGTCTCGACATCCTCCAGGAAATCGAACATCGGATCCCCGGTTTCCCCATTGTGCTGCACGGCTCATCATCGATCCCGCAGGATGCCGTGGAGACGATCAACCGCTGCGGAGGAAGCCTCAAAGATTCCATAGGGATTCCCGAAGAACAGCTCCGGCAGGCAGCCCACTCGGCTGTCTGCAAGATCAATATCGATTCAGACGGGAGGCTTGTTATGACGGCGAAGATCCGCGAGATCTTTTCCCGAAAGCCGGAAGAGTTCGATCCGCGGAAGTATCTGGGGCCGGCCAGGGATGCCCTCCGGGAGATGTACGTCCGCAAGAATCGTGAGGTTCTGGGAAGCGCCGGCCGTGCGCCGGAGATTATGAAACATTTTGAGCCCTGATTTGTTATCATTTTGACTTGACATTCCTAGCCTCTCATTGTATCCGACATCGGCTTTTGTCGGCGGGATGCAGATGAAATTCTACTGCATATTGCAGCAAGGCTTTCGACCGAATCGCCCAGGAAATTCAAGGATAAAGGACAAAATATGGCACTAGCTATTAATGATCTGAATGTACCGCAACGTCTCCTGCTCGGCCCTGGTCCCAGCGCCGTTCATCCCCGTGTTTTGCGTACGATGAGCACCGCGCTGATCGGCTATCTCGATCCGGAATGGCTCGCACTGATGGATGAAGAGCAGGCCCTCCTCCGGGCCGTCTTCCAGACCAAGAATACCA
Source organism: uncultured Syntrophobacterales bacterium (assembly GCA_903903205.1). Taxonomy (GTDB): domain Bacteria; phylum Desulfobacterota; class Syntrophia; order Syntrophales; family UBA5619; genus UBA5619. The sequence continues at coordinate 10,673 of CAIUXU010000536.1, read as the reverse complement.
TGACATTCCCGATGTCGGGTACGGGCAGCGCAGGAATGGAAACCGCCTTCTGCAATTTTGTCGAGCCCGGTGAAACGGTCGTGATCGGCTGCAACGGTTATTTCAGCGAGCGGATGTGCGAAATGGCGAAGCTTTACGGCGCCAATGTCAAACGGATTGAAAAACCCTGGGGTGGCGTTTTCACACCGGCTGAAGTCGAAACCGTCCTCGCCGAAAACAAACCGGTCAAGATTATGGCCCTGATCCATGCGGAGACCTCGACCGGCGCACTCCAGCCGCTGGAAGGAATGGCCGAGGTTGTTCACCGGCACGGCGCCCTTTTGCTGATCGATTGCGTGACCTCCCTGAGCGGTGTCCCGCTCAACGTCGATGGCTGGGGAATCGATGTGGCATTCAGCGCATCGCAGAAATGTCTCGGCTGTCCTCCCGGTCTTTCCCCATTTACCGTTAGCGATCAAGCCCGTGAGGCCCTCTATCGCCGGAAAAATCGCGTTCCCAATTGGTACCTCGATCTGGCGATGATCGAAAAATATTGGAACAAGGAGCGGGTATATCACCATACCCCCTCCACGACCCTCCATTACGGTTTCCGCGAAGGGTTGAGGCTTGTCCTTGAAGAAGGGCTGGAAGACCGTTGGTTCCGTCACCAAGCCATTGCCGAGTATCTCTGGGACAAGATGGGAACCCTCGGTTTGCAGCTTTTTGTCCCGAGGGAGAACCGCTTGCCATCGCTCAGCACGATATGCGTTCCCGATGGCGTTGATGATGCGGCCGTTCGAACACGCTTGCGCGAGGCATACAACATCGATATAGCCGGTGGATTCGGCCCCCTGAAAGGCAAGATCTGGCGCGTCGGGCTGATGGGTTTCTCCAGCAGGCGTGAAAATGTGACCCTGCTTTCCGAGGCGCTTCGAGAGATTCTCCACGGAAAAATTTGAAATGATTGGGCTAACAAGTGTTGGATAGAGCAACCATAGTTTAAGCTCAGCATTATCGGCAGTAAAATACTGCTTAATCAATTCATGTTTGTATAAAGCCGGTGACAGGGATTTTGGGACACCTTGCCGCAAGGCGTCCTCGAAAGGGAGCGGGGGGATTTTATGAAGACAACCATCAGGCCGGGGATGCCCCTCGATATTGTCGATGTGGACAGGCATATGAAATCCATGACCTATGACGTAATCAACAAACGAATCATCATTGCCCAAACCAGCCCCCCACTCACCAAATATAACTTGAACAACCAAATATCACTAACATTTGTTGTGAAACAGGATGATCATCATGTTCGTTACGGAGTACAGGCCAAGGTAACCGATTTCGTAGCCGACTACAAGCTGGCTTCCTCAGAGGTCATGGCCGTGGGGCTCGAGCAGACGAGCAAGCAGAGCTTATATGACCTGAGGCTGGATTATCGGGTTCGTCCTCCCGCTGATAGCAACCTCCGCATCGAGTATAAAGGCGAAAATCTCAATATCATTGACATGTCTGCAGGTGGTTTTCAGTTCAGCAGCCGAGACAAAGATGAGCCGAAAATTGGGGAGGAGTTTGATATCTCGTTGATTATCGACGATCATGCTTTAAGGTTGGCGGCAAAGGCAATGAAGCTGGCAATGCCTGTTTCTCACGATCCGGCCTTGCACTATCTAGGGGCAAAATTCATCGGTAACACTCGGTATTATGAGCAGTATCTATTGAAAAAAATTATGGAAATCCAGCGAAAGCTCATGGTTGATGGTAAATTTTCCTAGTTTCACCCCCGTCATACCAGTGTCGTCAATTTTGCTGATTTTCTTTAGGATGTAACGCCGAAGCCCTCGTTGAGAAGCAAATACTTCTTGACAGAAGCGAAAGAATCGTATATTTCCGCCATCGTTAAATCATCAACGTCATCCGTAGTGGATCCAACCTCTCGCATGACATCTCCCCGTGAGGGACTTAATTACATAGCGTTGAACGACCATCACCATCAGGTTGTTCTTACAGCAGAAGGAAGAAGTATGAGCAGCAGCACAGTCGAAAAAGTACGGAATATCGGAATCAGCGCCCACATTGACTCGGGGAAGACCACGCTGACTGAAAGAATCCTGTTTTACACAAAGCGGATTCATGCCATTCACGATGTCAAAGGCAAAGACGGTGTCGGCGCCACGATGGACTCCATGGAACTGGAGAAAGAGCGTGGCATTACAATCGCCTCGGCCGCAACGTTCTGTGAATGGCAGGAGCACGAGATCAACATCATCGATACCCCCGGGCACGTCGATTTCACAATCGAAGTCGAGCGGTCTCTCCGCGTGCTGGATGGAGCTGTTCTGGTGCTTTGCTCCGTGGGCGGCGTCCAGTCGCAGTCTATCACCGTTGACATGCAGATGAAGCGCTACAAGGTCCCCTGTATCGCCTTCATCAACAAATGCGATCGCAGCGGCGCAGATCCCTCCCGCGTGATCGCCCAGCTCCATTCCAAACTGGGTCATAACGCCGTTGCCATGCAGATGCCGATTGGGCTGGAAACGGATTTTCGTGGCGTGATCGACCTTTTGTCCATGAAGGCCACCTATTTCGAGGGTGAGAACGGCGAACAGGTCCGGAGCGACGAGATTCCTGAAAACCTGCTGGCTGAGGCCCGCTCGAAGCGGGAAGAGATGATCGATGCCGCCTCACTCTTTTCGGATGAACTGACCGAGGCGATCCTCGAAGAGAGTCCGATTCCCGACGCATTGATCATGGATGCGATCCGCAAGGGAACCCTGGCGAGGAAGCTCACCCCCGTTTTCCTGGGATCGGCGTACAAGAACAAAGGCGTTCAGCCGCTCCTGGATGCGGTGAACCAGTATCTTCCCTGTCCGGCGGATGTCGAGAACACCGCCCTGGATCTTGATCATGAAGAGGCTCTGGTGGAGCTTCTGCCCGACTCCTCCCTGCCGATCGTGGCCCTGGCGTTCAAGCTCGAAGACGGCACGTACGGACAACTGACCTACGTCCGGGTTTACCAGGGGACGCTGGCCAAAGGCGCGGTGATCGTCAACACCCGGACCGGGAAAAAAGTGAAAATAGGACGCGTCGTCCGCATGCACGCCGATCAGATGGAAGACATCGAAGCCGCAACCGCCGGTTATATCGCTGCGCTCTTCGGAATCGAGTGCGCCTCTGGTGATACCTTTGTTTCACCGGGTCTAAACCTGACTATGACCTCCATGTATGTTCCAAAACCAGTGATATCGCTCGCAATATTTCCTAAGGACAACAAATCACAGATCAACATGTCTAAGGCGCTCAACCGTTTTACGAAAGAAGACCCGACCTTCCGCACCCATGTGGATGAAGAGACCAATGAGACGATTATCGAAGGCATGGGCGAGTTGCATCTTGAAATCTATGTGGAGCGGATGAAACGGGAATACGGAACCGATGTGGAGACGGGAAAGCCCCGCGTGGCCTACCGCGAAACGATCACGCAACGTGCCGAATTCAATTACACCCACAAGAAACAGACCGGTGGCTCTGGCCAGTACGGCCGTGTGGCAGGTTACATGGAGCCGATCACGGAAGGTGATGAGGACTTCATTTTCGACAACCAGGTCAGGGGAGGGTCGATTCCCACCCAGTACATCGCGGCCTGTGAAAAGGGTTTCCTGCAGTGCCTGGCAAAGGGGCCGAAGATGGAGTTTCCGGTCACGGGCGTGAAAATCGTTATCAACGATGGGGCGTCACATGCAGTCGATTCCTCCGATATGGCCTTTCAGGCGGCGGCCCGCGGCGCTTTCCGTGAAGGGTATGGTAGGGCCAAGGCCGTGATCCACGAACCGATCATGAAAGTGGTCGTGGAGACGCCGACCGAATTCCAGGGTGCGGTAATGGGTCTGCTTAATCAGCGGCGGGGGATGATTGTTGGGGCGCAGGACGAGGGGCCGATGACCGTGGTCGAAGCCCAGGTTCCACTGGGTGAAATGTTTGGTTTCTCGACGGTACTGAGGTCTTCCACACAGGGAAAGGCACAGTTCACGATGGAATTCGCGCTCTATCGACAAATTCCCCAATCCATCGCGGAAAAAATTGCGGAAGATGTCGCCCTTCGGAAGAAGAGCGCGGCATAAAGTCAGGGAATTCGGTGAGCGTATCTCTCCGGACCAGTGCCAGGATCATTCAACTTAAAGTGAGGAATGGTGCTATGCTGAAAAAAGAACTCATCCTTCGCAACCCGTTGCGGCAGCTTGGATTTGAGACCGAAGACATTCTTTCTGCCGGAGCGTTCGGCGCGGTGCTCGCCCACGCGGGCGTTGGAAAAACCGCCCTGCTCGTCCAACTGGCCTTGAACGGCATGCTGAGAAGCCGGAATGTCCTTCACGTCAGCCTGAAAGATCCCGTCAACAAGGTGAACCTCTGGTATAATGAGCTTTTTCATCATCTTGCGGGACGTTATGAAGGGGCGCAGGTTAACAGCCTGTTGGAATCGGTCTTGCCCCACCGATTCATCATGACCTTTCGCGTCGAAAGTTTTTCGGTTCCCAAGCTTGAAGAACGGCTGAACGACCTGACTGAACAGGGGATTTTCTCGGCGACGATGATGATCATTGACGGACTTGATTTTGACGAGTCCCGACGTTCGGATCTGAACGATCTGAAGGCGCTTGCCGTAAAAAATGGCATCCACATCTGGTTCACCGTCCGCAGCCACCGGCACGAAGCGTCCGGTGTTGATGGCCTGCCGGTATCCTTTTCAGCAGTTGCCGGTCTCTTTGATCTCGTTTTGGAGTTACAGCCGGAACGTGCGGATGTCCACATCAAGATGCTTCGCGGCAGCGGATCAACTCCCGTTGGATCCCCGCTGCTCCTTGACCCATCGACAATGCTGATCAAGGACCAGGTTTAAATAGCAGATAGCAGATAGAAAAAAAGATCTCCTATCTGCTATCTGCCAATGTAGGCGGCGATCCATGGGTTGTTTCAATTTCTTCAGTAGCAACCGGCTGGAACTCCTCGCTGTGCAATTGGCGGATACCCTTCAAAAACCCCTCTCCGATCCCCTGTCGGGTGATATCATTGTCGTGCAGAACCGGGGCATGGAGCGTTGGATCTCCATGCAGCTCGCCCTTCGGCACGGAATCTGCGCAAATGTTCGCTATCTCTTCCCCCGGGTTTTTCTTTACGAAACCGCAACCAGGTTGACGGGAATCCCGCCAGCAGGTGACTACGACCCCGAGATTCTGTCCTGGCGGATTATGGGAATCTTGCCGGGTTGTCTGGACAATCCCGTTTACAGCAGCTTGAAACGCTATCTCGCCGATGACTCAGCAAACCTGAAAAACTATCAACTTGCCTCCGGAATTGCGCGGGTATTCGACCGTTATCTGATCTTCCGTCCCGAAATGATGGACGCCTGGGAAAATGGGGAAAGCGGAACGGGGGAAGCCGCGTGGCAGGCCGATCTCTGGCGAAGGATTAGGGCGGGATGCACAACGGAACACCTAAATGGGCTTCGCAAGCAGATTCAAAACAGAGTTGCGACAGGGTCGGCCGGCGCCTTTCTTCCGGAGCGGATCTCCATTTTCGGCATCTCGATTTTGCCGCCCTTCTATCTCGACTTTTTTAATCTTCTCTCAGAATCAACGGAGGTGAATGGATTTTTCATGAACCCCTGCCGGGAGTTTTGGACCGATATCCGCTCGGAGCGGGAGATCGGTCAGATGGTGCAGCGTGTCCGGGAAAAAACGGCATGGAAAACCGCCACCGGGGAGGATCTCTATCTTGAAAAGGGGAACAGTCTGCTCGCATCGCTCGGCAAACAGGGACGGGATTTTTTCTCCCATCTTGCCGGTATTGCTGCGGATATTCATGAGGAGTTTCATGATCCTGGGGAGAAGACCCTGCTGACCCTGCTTCAGGCCGATATGCTAAATCTGCGAAACCGAGGTGGAGATGAAATCCTTGCAGGCCAGGTCACCCGACCCGGTGATCCCAAAGCCGATGTGGCCTGCGATGACCAATCCGTGCGGGTTCACTCCAGCCACGGTCCACTCCGGGAGATCGAAATCCTTCATGATCAGCTTTACGAGATGTTTTCGCAGGATCCGGACCTTCTGCCGAAGGATATCATCGTTATGGCGCCGGATATCGAAATATATGCCCCACTGGTGGAAGCGGTTTTCGCATCCGGTGTACAAGCCTCCGTTGGGGACATTCTGCGGCCAGGCGCCTTCAAACACCGGCCTGAGATTCCTTTCGGCATCGCTGACCGCGGCATCTCTCGCGGAAGCGCCATGGTTCGGGCCTTCTTTACGATTCTGGAGCTTGTAACCGACCGCTTTGGTGTTGCCGGAAGCTTGTCTATCCTCGATGCTGCACCGGTTCGGAATCGGTTCGGCTTGGAGGATGGGGATGTCGAAAAGATCCGCCGCTGGATCGCCGAGTCTGGGATCCGCTGGGGGATCGATCAGGAGGACCGGGCGAACGCCGGCCTTCCCGCATTCCGGGAAAACACCTGGCGGTCGGGCCTGGATCGTCTGCTGCTCGGTTATGCGATGTCCGGCGACGGGAAGCGGATCTTCAAGGGGGTGGTTCCCTATGACGATATCGAGGGAAAGGACGCGGAGATCCTGGGCCGATTCATCACCTTCGCGGAGACTCTTTTTTCGCTGCGCGCTTCGCTAACAATACCGCGTTCCCTTGGCGACTGGACCGCCGATTTTCTCGGGCTGCTGGATGCGTTTTTCGCGCCCGCAGCGGGGGATGACGAGGAAGAGGAGCTTCGCTCGATTCGCCGCTCTCTGGAGGAGATCGGAAGAATGGAAGAAAAGGCGGCTTATCACGCGGCGGTCGATTTTTCGGTGATGAAATCGGTTTTGAAAAAATCACTCGATAACAGCGGCCATCCCTACGGTTACATGACCGGAGGCGTGACGTTCTGCGCGATGGTTCCGATGCGGAGCATCCCCGCCCGTGTTGTCTGCCTCCTTGGAATGAACAATGCCGATTATCCCCGCCGTTCCGAACCTCTCGATTTTGATCTTCTGACCGAAAAACCCCGACCCGGCGATCCGTCGCGAAGGGATGACGACCGCTACCTGTTTCTCGAGGCGTTGCTCTCCGCCCGCGACACCCTCTATATCAGTTACGTTGGACAGAGCAGCGAAGACAACAGCGTGATTCCTCCTTCCGTTCTTGTTTCGGAGCTAATCGATCATCTGGAACAGGGTTATCGATGCGAGGAAGGAACGATCGCTGAACATCTGTTCACTCTCCACCGTCTCCAGCCCTTTCACCCCTCCTATTTTTCCGGAGACACGAAGCTTTTCAGTTATTCTGCCGAGAATTGCGCGGCGGCCCGTAGCCTTCTCGATCCTTCCCGATCAGAGCGGAAATTTGTGACTGGGCCTCTTGCCGAACCGGAGGCGGGGTCGCGCGAAATATCGATATTGGATTTGATAACATATTTCAGTAACCCTTCGAAATATCTTATGAAGAGGAGAATCGGGCTTTCCCTCGATCAAGGACCGGATATTCTGCAGGAGAAGGAGTTGTTCCGAATTGGGGGGCTTGAGCGGTACCATCTGGGCGAGACCCTGCTCGAACATTCCCTCGGCGGCGGGGATCCGCGGGAACTCTTCCCCGCGATCATGGCATCCGGCGAACTTCCCCACGGAACCGCTGGGCGCTGCGAATACGACGCGCTCTGCCGGAAAGTCACCGACGTCGCAAAATCCGTGGGGCCGCTTCTGAAAGGTCAGCGCATTTCTCCGTTGGATGTGGATCTAACGGTTGCCGGTTTTCACATTGTCGGGCGGATCAGTGGCCTATGCGAAGCAGGCCTGATCCGGTACCGGTATGCAGGCATTCGCGGCAAGGACCATTTGAAGCTCTGGATCGAACTTCTTCTGTGGCACCTTACTGAATCCGACACTCCCCCGGGAGCGGCTGAACTTCTCGGGCGTGAGGAGGCATGGGTCTACACAGGCACGGAAAATCCGCTGGATACGCTCGGCAACCTGCTCCAGATCTACGCAGCGGGGCAGCGGAGTCCTGCCCCTTTTTTTCCGGATACCTCGCTGGCTTATGCCGAGACCCTTTACGGCGGAAAGAAAACAGCCGAAGAGGCGCTCAAGAGGGCGGAGACGATCTGGAACGGCAATGAAAAGCTTACAGGCGAAGGGGGTGATCCCTATTTTCGCCTCTGTTTCGGGGTTGATCCTCCGCTAGATGAGGATTTCCGGCAGATGGCGGTGGCAATTTTCGAACCGCTACTCAACTGCCGGGAAAAGCGGGGAAAATGAACAGAACCGATCTCGACAACAGACCCCAACCCTTCGATCTGGCAAATACACCTCTTGCCGGAACGAATCTAATCGAAGCCGGCGCCGGTACGGGGAAGACCTATGCCATTGCCGGTCTCTATGTGCGCCTCCTCATCGAATCCGCGCTTCCGGTGAAGGAGATCCTTGTTGTTACCTATACCGTCGCCGCCACGGATGAACTGAAGGACCGCATCCGACGCCGGGTCCGCGATGCGCAGGGGGCGTTCCAGAGCGGACAGGGTACGGACGATTTCATTAGCGCGCTGCTGGCGAAATATCCGCAACCGGAAGAGCGGGCTCAGGCTGCAGAACGGTTGACCCGTGCGATGCGGGATTTTGACGAGGCGGCCATTTATACGATCCATGGCTTCTGCCAGCGGGTCCTTCGCGAAAACGCCTTCGAAAGCGGGGAGCTTTTCGACACGGAACTGATCACCGATGATCAACAGATTCGCACTGAAATTGTTGATGATTTCTGGCGTAACCATTTCTATGAGACCGCTCCCGAGGTTGCGGCTTATGCGCTGGAGCAGAAGCAGAGCCCCGAATCCCTCCTTCGGTTCCTCGGGAACCGCGCTTTGTTGCCCGAGTGGCAGATTGTTCCGGAAATTGAGCCGCCGGACAACGAGGAACGGGAACGACTGGTTCATGCACTGAGGCGGGAACTTTCCGCCCTGCAGGCGGGCTGGCCGGCTTTCCGAAACGAGGTATCGACGCGGCTGACTGATTCCGCGCTCAAGGCGAATATCTATGGAAGCCGTGTCCCTGGGTTGATTGCGGAGATGGATCTCTATCTTGCCGGGGAGGAACCTTCCCTTTTTCCGTTCGCCGGATTTGAAAAGTTTACCGCTAGCAAAATTGCGGCGTCCATCCGCAAGGGGACGACGTCTCCGGAACATCCGGTATTTGAACTCTGCCGGACGATTTTGGAGCTCTCCGCACAACTGAAAGCTGTTCTGGACCGGCATCTGCTCTTTCTGAAGCGAGAATTGATCCGCGTGATGATGGAGGAGCTTCCCCGAAAAAAACAGGAGCGCAATGTCCAGTATTTTGACGATTTGTTGCTACGGCTTCGCAAAGCGTTGCTGAAACCGGGCGGGGAAGGTCTGGCCGAGGCGATTCGACGAAGGTACCGGGCAGCGCTGATCGACGAATTTCAGGATACGGATCCGGTTCAATACGTCATCTTCTCGGCGATATTTCGCACGGAGGGGAACATCCTCTTTCTGATCGGCGACCCCAAACAGGCCATTTACAGCTTCCGCGGCGCCGATATCTTCGCCTATCTTACAGCAGCCTCCCAGGCCGACGCCATTCACACCCTCGACGCAAACTGGCGCTCCGACCCGGATCTGATCCGGGCCGTCAATGCCCTTTTTTCACACAGGGAAAATCCTTTTGTCTTTCCGGAGATCGCCTTCCGGCCGGCGCGGTCCGGAAACGAGACATTCGAAAATAAACTAACGATTGACGGAAGTTCAGATCATCCTCTCAAGTGTTGGTTTATCGATTCAGATGGCGGCGATGAGGCGCAGAAACCGCTTTCAAAAGGGATCGCTCGGCCGCGGGTTGCGCGTTCGGTCGCTGTCGAGATCGCGAGACTCCTTCACCTCGGAAGGCAGAGGCGCGCGCTGATCGGGGGGAGACCTCTTCGGGAAGGGGACATCGCGATCCTTGTCCGGACGAACCGCGAGGCCCGCCTCTGCCGCGAGCAGCTTGCCGATTTGCGGATTCCTGTTGTGCTCCACAGCACGGGAGACCTTTTCGCCTCCCCGGAGGCGATGGAGATAGAACGTCTCCTGCTGGCCGTCCTCTCCCCCGACCGGGAGGATTTGCTTTTGGCCGCGCTGGCGACGGATATGATCGGATGTAATCTTCAGATGCTGGATGCGCTGCGTGAGGATGAGCTTGCGTGGGAAAATTGGCGAGATCGATTTCGCTCCTATCATCGGATTTGGGAGAAGGGCGGATTTCTCAAGATGTTCCGTTCGTTTCTTCATCGGGAAGAGGTTCGGTGCCGTCTGCTGGCTTTTGCGGGTGGGGAACGTCGGCTGACCAATTGTATTCATCTTTCCGAGGTACTTCACCGCGAGGCCGGCGAACGGAACTTGGGGATGGCCGCTTTGGTCAAATGGCTGGCCGAAAAGCGGGACACGCGGACGGCGAGCGCAGAGCAGCATCAGCTTCGCTTGGAAAGCGATGCGGAGGCCGTTCGGATTGTAACGATCCACAAAAGCAAGGGGCTGCAATATCCGGTGGTCTTCTGTCCATTTCCGTGGGGAGTTGCACCGGAGCAGGAGGGTATGCTCTGCTTTCATGATCCTGTCGATCACGGGCAGGTTTGCGATCTTGGGTCGGAGGATTATCCCGACCACCGACAGT
>CAIUXU010000535.1 GCA_903903205.1 uncultured Syntrophobacterales bacterium | reverse complement strand
TCTCAGGCTGGTTCCCCAGCCGATCGGCCAGAAGATCGTGGCGCATTTCCTGCTTCTGCCCAACTACCGCATCTTTCAGAAGGTGGACATCCGGATCGACAATGCCGAGCGGATTCCCCGCGGGGAGAGCGTGATCTTTGCGATGAACCACACGGACCGCTTCAACTACTGGCCCTTCCAGTACAAGATCTTGAAAATGCGGGAATTCCCGTTCGCGACCGTCTGGGTGAAGGCCAAATACTACAAGAACGCGTTCCTGGCGAAGGGGCTCGACCTCTGTAACCTCATCCCGGTGCCGTCGATGGGGTACCTCATCGAGGAGTTTTACCGGAAGAAGTTCAACCACCGGATGGAGAGAGGGCTCTACCGTGCCGTCAAGGACATGATCGACGGCCGTATCACGCAGGCGGTGGGGCCGCAGGAGCGCGCCGCCGTTGAGGCGATGCAGGCGATGGGTGATCAGTTTGTGGAATTTATCCGGGGCTATTATGAAGACGTAATGGAGAGGGTTGCCGAACTGAGCCGGATCGCCCTCTGCGAGAGGCAGCTCAACCTGATCATCTTTCCGGAGGGCACCCGCTCGGTGACGCTCTCCGAGGGGCGGACCGGCCTTGCCCAGCTCGCCCTGCACCTGAAAAAGCGGATTGTCCCCGTAGCCTGCAACAACTCCGAAGAGGTCTATACCGGGAGCCTTCCCTTTGCCAGAAGCGGCCGGATCACCTACCGGATCGGCGAACCGCTCTCCGTGAACGACCAGCTCAAGGAGTTCCGGATCGAGGAACCGTTCCGTCTTTTCTCCCGTGAATCGCAGCAGCGCTACCGGGAGCAGTTCGAAGGGGTGACGCGGACCGTCATGTCGAGCATCGACGGGATGCTTGACGAGAAGTACCGCCGGGGCGCTTCGGCAACCTGAAGGCTGCCGCTCCCGATCTTTTTTTGCCCCGGTAGCATCCTTTCAGGCAGTGGCTTCCCGCTCCCGCCACTGGCGGTAGGCGTTCATCCGGGCCAGCGCCTTGACGGCCCGCTCCGGGGTGAGGAAAGAGACCCCTTTGTAAAGACTTCCCTCGACATCCATAATGGTGCGGGCGTTCTCATCCGGCAGGAGGTTTACCCCGAGAATCGGCTTGCCGGATTTCTCCATGAGATGAACCGTATGGGTTGTAAACCGGTTTTCGAACTCGGTCAACGCCCCCGGAATTGCGTCGAGGAAATTCCGGTCCATCACCGGATCAACTTCATGGATTGAACGGATCATCTGCTTGACGGAAGCCATGCGCCCGACGATCCCCAGATGCAGCACCGCATCGCACCCATCCCACTTCACCAGCGCCTCCAACACCTGCATCGTCATCCCGGGATCGAACTTTCCGACCAGGTCTATGGGATTGGATCGGCTCCAGTACGGAGGAAGGAGTTCATCGATCCGGGAAATCAGATCAGGCGCGAGATCCGGAATCGCAAGGCCGCTTTCCACGCAAAGGTCGGAGGTGACAACCCCCCAGCCCCCGCCCAGCGTCATGACGGCGACCTTGTTGCCGCGGGGAAGCGGAAGGGAGGAAAAGGCTGCCGACAGGTCGAGCAGATCCATCGGTTGCTCCGCAACGATGATTCCCGCCTGGCGTACAGCAGCGTCGAAGACACGCTGGTTGGAGGCGAGCGCCCCGGTGTGGCTGGCGGCGGCGCGATTCCCCGCCTGTGTGCGGCCCCCTTTGAGCAACACGACAGGTTTCTGTTTCCCCAGGCGCCGGGCGGATTCGATGAACCGGCGGCCGTTCTTGACGCTTTCAAGGTAGAGGACAACCGTTTTTGTCAGCTCGTCAACTTCGAACGCCTCCATGTAGTCCTCGATTGTGATCATCGCCTCGTTTCCCGAACCGCAGAAGGCGCGGATACCGATCCCCTCATGTTCGGCAAAGCCGAGGAGCTGCACTCCGAGGTTTCCCGATTGGGAGACAAGCGTGGTGGTGCCCGGCTTCGGACGGACGTTCGAACCGCAGCAGAACAGGGC
>CAIUXU010000534.1 GCA_903903205.1 uncultured Syntrophobacterales bacterium | reverse complement strand
AAGATCGCCAAATTCATCAAGGACAAAACAGGAATCACCGTCAACCAGACCTTCCAGTCCTTCGGGGAAATCGAAGCCCGCATGAAGGCCGAGGCCCCCAATTTTAATGCGGACATGGCCATCGGTTGCGGTTCATCCACGGGCTTCCTCGCAAAGAAGAGCGGCTGGGCGGTTCCCTATCTCTCCCCGGCATGGAAGGGCGTTCCGGATGTCTTCCTGGATCCGCAGGGAAACTGGTTCAACATCGCCAACTTCTCCTTCGTCCTGGTCGCCAACAAGGACCGTCTCGCCAAATCCGGCCAAAAGATGCCGGAAAGCTGGAAGGACCTTACCGACCCGAAGTGGAAAGGCGAGATCCTCATGCCCTCCCCTCTCAGCTCCGGGACCGCGAACATGATGCGTTTCTCCTTCCTGGCCCTCTATGGGGACGCCGAAGGGTGGAAATTCATCGAAGCCCTGGACAAAAACATCGCATATTACACCCGCAGCGGCAATGCCCCGACGGATCTCGTCGGCAGGGGCGAATTCACGCTGGGAATCACCTCGGATGAGAACGTGAAAAAGCGCCTCGACGACGGCTATCCACTGCTCTGGTCGATTCCGAAGGAAGGGACGGGGTATGACGGCACCTTCGCCATGATCCTCAAAGGCACGAAGAAACTCGACGCCTGCAAAAAGATCATCGACGTTCTGGGAACCCCTGAATTCAGCGAGCTCATGGCAGCCATCGGTTATGTGACCCCCCGACCGGCGCCAAACGCCCTCTATGGAAAAACCCTGCCCACGTACATCAAACTGGATCTGGGCAAGGCATCAGACGACAAGGCAAAAAACAACGACATCTGGAAGCAGAAGTTGAGAACCGATTTCAAATAATTTCGTTTCATCTCTTGAGTACAACTGCCCCGCGGTTTGCGGCGGGGCAGTTGTTTGGTTCACTTGGAGGAGAAAAATGGCAACAGCAGAATTATCCGTCAAATTACAATCCAGCAGTGGGAACAGGGTGAAGGATTTCCTGAATGCAAATCTGATCAACATCCTCGCCGCAATTTTGTTTCTGCTGCTTGCCTTCTTTCTTCTCTTCCCGATCGTCATGGTCCTCATCAAGAGCCTCCGTGGGCCGGATGGCTTCACCCTTCAATATTACAAGGCCTTTTTCAACAAGAACTATTACTTTCAGTCGCTCTACAACACACTTCTCCTCGGGGTGATCAATACCGTGGTCTGTCTGGTCATCGGCTTCTGTCTCGCCTACATGACGACGCGGGGACCCTGGATGCTGCGAAAACCTTTGAAGATCATCGCCCTGGTTCCGCTGATTGCCCCCCCGTACCTGTTTGCCCTTTCGCTCATCATTCTGTTTGGCCGCAATGGCCTCATCACCCGGATGTTCGACCTTCACTGGCAGCTCTACGGCTTCAGCGGCGTCGTCATCTCACAGACGCTGGCTTTCATTCCGCTCGCCTACATGATGATTGAAAGCACGTTGATGTCGTTGAACCCCAACCTCGAGGAGAGCGCCTACGACATGGGGGCGTCGGAGGCGACCATCCTCCGAACGATCACCATCCCGCTGCTCGCGCCTGGGCTGCTCAAGGCTGCGCTCCTGATCTTCGTGATGACCATCGCCGAGTTCGGCAACGCCGCCATCCTGGGCGGACGGACCCCTTTCCTGGCGCCGGACACCTACACCATGATTACCGGGGAATCCGATTTCAATATGGGGAGCGTGCTCTCCGTCGTTCTGATCGCCCCCTGCATTCTGATCTTCTTCATTCACAATTATCTGCTGGAGGGAAAAAAGTTCACCACAATCGGCGGAAAACCGGTCGCCTCGGAGCCGAGAAAGATCACCCCATTGATCAAGGTTCCGTTCGTGATCATCACGACGGTAGCGGCCGGGGCGATCTTCATCTGTTTCGCCGTCGTCTTTGCCTCCTCCTTCTACAAAATCCTCGGGGTGACCAACAAATTCATCTTCACAAACTATTTAGATTTCACGTCTAACCAGGCGATCTACAACAGCATTCGCGTGAGCTTCGTGGCGGCGGTTATTGGCGCGATCATTGGCGTTCTTCTCTCCTACGTCATCGTCCGGGGAAAATTCTTCGGCCGCACCTTTATCGAAATGGTCTCCCTCTCCGGCTTCGCCCTCCCCGGCACGGTTCTCGGCATCGGTTATCTGCTCGCCTTCAGCGCCCCGCCTCTCAAACTGACCGGCGGAATCATGATTCTCGCCCTGAACTGCGTCTTCCGCTTTCTGGCCGTCGGCGTCGAGGCGGGAATCAGCAAGCTTCACCAGATCCATATCGAAATCGAAGAGGCCTCGGCGGATCTTGGCGCCAGCTTCCTGACCACCTTCTTCAAAATCGTGTTGCCGATCATGTTCCCCGCCTTTATTGCGGGCTTTATCTATACCTTCATGACGGCGATTGTCTCACTGAGCGCCGTGGTCTTTCTGGTCAGCCCCGGGTTCGAGCTGGCTGCCGTCAAGATCTTCGATGCGGCGGTTTACGGAGAAATCGGCATCGCCTCGGCCACGACGATGAAACTGGTCCTGATCGTCATGATCTGCATGATGATCCTGAATTTCATCAGTAAAAAGACCAGGATGGGCAGTGGAATCGCAAAAAAACCAGCATGAAAAAGAAAGGGGTTTCCTGATCCATGAGCACAAATGCCAATGAAAAACCGATGCTGATTCTCAAGGACATCCACAAATTCTACGGGAACAACGAAGTCCTCAAAGGGGTTTCCCTGGAGGTGCGAAAGGGAGAGCTGGTCACGTTTGTCGGCCCCAGCGGCTGCGGCAAGACGACTCTTTTGAGGCTGATCGGCGGCTTCACCGATGTCAGTTCGGGGGACATCATCCTCGACGGAAAGAGGATCAACGACCTTCCCCCGAACCTCCGGGATACGCGAATCTGCTTCCAGAATTACGCCCTTTTTCCCCACATGACCGTCGCGGAAAACGTCGGTTATGGATTGAAGATCAACAAATGGCCTAAGGACAAGACGGCAGCGAGGGTCAACGAACTGCTCGAGATGGTCGAACTGGATGCATTCGGAGACCGGATGATCGACAAGCTCTCCGGCGGGCAGCAGCAGCGCGTCGCCTTTGCCCGTGCGCTCAGCCTCGAACCGAAGGTGCTTCTGCTGGACGAACCTCTCTCCAATCTCGATGCAAACCTGCGGCTGGTCATGCGTGAAGAGATTCGCAAGCTACAGGAACGACTGCACATCACAACCGTTTTCGTGACGCACGACCAGTTCGAGGCCATGGCCATTTCCGACCGCCTGGTCGTTATGAAGAACGGGCTGATCGAGCAGGTCGGAACCCCGATCGAGATCTACGAGCGACCGGCCAATGAATTTATCGCGGGATTCGTCGGGTATGTCAATTTCATGGACGGCCGGATCGAATCGATCGATGAAACCACGCGCAACACCGTGATCAATACGGAATACGGAAAGATTTCAATTACCCTGGAACAGGATGACATCAAAACCGGTGATAACATCCTCATGGTCATCCGGCCGGAGAGCGTGAACATCTCCCTGGGCTGCGGAGGCAACCGACAGAATATCCTCTGCGGGAGTCTTAAATCGTATATGTATGCGGGTTCCATCGCAAAATGCACGGTGGCGATCGGTAACCGAACCATGATCATCGACCAGTACAACCCGCGGGATGCACAACATTTCAAACACGCCGAAAAGGTGGAAGTCGAGCTCCCCAGAAGCATCCATCTCCTGAAAAAGAAGTAGCAGCTCTGGTCACCATTTGAAGCTGTGGGCCGCTTCAAAAAACGCTACCATGTTTTCCCAGGGGACATCGGGAGGACCATCTGGTCCGGTGTGATGATGAGCCCGCCCCCTGCGCCAAATTTCCTCATGTTTTCCAGCACTTTCTGCCTAATCTGCTCCGGAGTCCCGAAGGGAAGCAGGTCCTGGGTGCTGACCTCAGAGAGATGAGTATCTGCCGCTGTATACCAAAATTACCTCCCACCCACAGGACTGGAACCCAATGAACTGAAGTGAACAACAGTCGGCGCATCGAGGAAAGGATAACTCAGCCTTCAAATACAAAGCGTTAGTTTCAATAGGCGGGGCAGATTGCTGAATTCCGATTGAACTGTGCAGAGTTGAAATGTAATATTTTTCGATCAAGGGAAGGCTGATGCTAAACATATAATAATATTACCTGTTTTACTGTTACATATATGTGTTTGATTTAACAGATAATCTTCCTGCTTGATCTATTTTCCGATATTTGGTAGAATTATCGTAATGTAAAAAGCGAGTTTTTCTCGCAAGCAAGCAACCCCATCAGTATATTTGATCAGCTTTTGAAAATTTTGTGTCGCGTATAATGAAATTGACATTTCTGGCGTGTAGTTGTGTCTATTATGTGAGATATTTAATTCCATTGGTGGATTCAGATGAATAAAAACTCTCCTTATCCCAATTGGTTCTTCATCGCCTCCGTCCTGATCGCGATGATCATCCTCTATGTATGGTGCCATAGAAACATGACCGAGTTGGAGTACCAGATCGCCCAGGAGCTGAACAGTCGGGAACATATCACGGAAGAGCAGCGGAAGTTGAAGATCGAACTCGCGACACTGAAATCACCACAAAGGATTGAAACAATTGCCCGGGAAAAACTGCAGATGACGTACCCGGAAAGAGAACAGGTGATCCGTTGACTAAAAATGCTGGCACTAAAATAAAAATGTTCATTGAGGTGGACCCACTTGTCAAGACATTATTTCCGGAAAGTT
>CAIUXU010000533.1 GCA_903903205.1 uncultured Syntrophobacterales bacterium | reverse complement strand
TTGCAATTATTTTAGCTGCTTATGCTAATTTCTGACTTTTGACGAGGGCATCAAGTCTGCATCCCAAATTTGCCATCGCAATTCCCAATTTCCTACAGCGTCCTTCTCGTCAGGGACCTGCTACCGGAAGATCTGGTCCATCTTCCGGTCAAATGCGCCGAAATCGCTAAGATCGCGGTGGTCACCCCTTTCGATCCGGAGCAGCCGGTGTGGCTAGTGTGTCAACCTCTCCAGCCAGACGCTGTGTGATCGAATGGAATGATATCGTTCTCTGCGCCGTGAAAAAGATAGACGTGGCATGCAACCTCACCGATTCAGCGGTCGTTTCTCAGCGGATATCTCAGGAACATCGAGATGACCGGCCGGGGCAGGAACGGGTAATCGGACAGAGTTCAGATTTTGTTCGGTACATATTCCGTCAACGCTTTGATTGCGATGACAAACTCCTGCGCCGCCCAAACCGCATTGCGAGCATCTTCTTCAGATACTTCGGCAAAATCCCTGTAGTCCGATTCCATGCGTTGATCAAACAGGTTATACAGCATTTTGGCAAAACGCTGATCAAGCTTCCCGGTATGGATGAACTCCTTATTAAAAATACCGATAACACCAGAATGTTTGGATGTTTTGTGAGAGGTATTGGAGACAACAAACAGAGCCAATACCGCATAGAACATCGCATAATACGATCGATTCACAATTGAGCGCGGAGAAAAGCCAGATTCCAGCATCCTGATCGCTTCAGAAAGTGTTTCCTCAGTTTGCCTCATGCGGTAAACAAAAATTGTTTCACAATCTGTCATACGGGAATCCCTTCTTCCATGATCACGCGGATAATAGGGGATGCACGTAAGGGGGTATCTTCAATCTCGTGCCTACTGAACAAAAGCGTAGTAACAACAATCCCGCTTTCCAGTGTCATCTCCCATGCAGCGTTTTTAACGCTACTCTTTAATTCTCTGTCAACTGTCTCAAATTCCATAAAAATATCCATATCTGAATAATCGTCAGCATCACCACGCGCACGGGAACCAAAAAGCCTGAAATCAATAAGCGGTGTGAGTTTTGATACGCGCTTTTTCAGCTCCCGTGCTATTTGAAGGTCAAATGCAATGATGGGCATTGTTCTGATTCTTTTCTGGCATTAAGCCTATTAGCAATATCCATGGCTACACTTCCATTGTTGGATTATATGGGGGATAAGCATTTCTGTCAAATATATTGACAGAGAGAATAGAGGGAAGCTGTTAAAAGATGAGACTCTTGGTCGCAGACCCGCCTGCTCGGCGCCTCGAACCGGATTCAGGTCTGCCCAGTAGATTTCTCCCCTCTTCAGTATGGCGGCCATTGGTTCAGCTCCCGGTCGATTCCCTCTTCCGCTATCGCTTGCTCTGTCCGGACATCCAGCTTGGCGCATTCGCGCGCCAAGCGGCCTTTCTCCATGCGTTCCAGTTTTTCCCGCACGGCCGACTGAATAGCCCGGCTGCGGTTGGGGAAGAGCTGCCGTTTCACCAGCCGGTCAAGCTCGCCCAGAATTGCTTCATCCATGGTAATGGCAACTTTTGTGGTTCCCATCAGCTACCTCCTTATGCTACTGATTATCGGACCATTGAGTGAAAACGGTCGCAATAGGAATTGTCCCGTGGTCCCCGATTGATTCACGCGAAGAGACAATACGGGAAGTAGCAGTAGCGAGAGCCTTTGTCAGGAAACTTAAAGCTTCAGGGACGGTTCATCCCTGTGCGCCTCTTTCCGGGTCCGGGCAAACTCCGAATTCTTTCAACTGGACATGGGTGCTGATCATCTCTTCGATGAGGGCGATTTTCCCGGCGTCGTCTTTGGTGGGCAGCGACTCCAGCGAGTCAATCTGCTTGGCGACCGTGTAGGTGTCCGCCGAGACGAGCAGCAACGGGATATCGAGTTTCGAGGCCTTCGCAACCAGATTCGCCGGCGGCATGATGTTGTTGGTGAGAATGATGGCCGATACGTTGCTGTCCAGGGCAGCTACGATCATGTCGCTGCGATCGCCACTCGTGATGACCACCTTGCGTTCTTGCTGGAAGAGCGGATGCTTTAAGGCGGAACTGGCCGGCATCGCGCCGATGATGATCGTTTTGACTGACCGGGAAAGCTGGGTTTCGCCGGTGATGATTTTCGCGAAAAGGCGATCGGCCAGATAGTGCAACGTGAAAAGCGGAAGCTCGGCACTGTAAGGGATAATTCCCATGACATTGACGCCCAGCTCCTTGATCTTCGGAAGGCGCGTTTCGGCAAAATCTTCGGCATCCGGCACTTTGTTAATGATAACACCTTGAAAGCGGCTATTTTCGATATAGCCGCAGCGCTTCAGAAAGAAGATGTCGTCGAAGATCTGGTTCTGGTCCCCCGACACGATGACGACCAGTTTTGCGTCGGCGTATTCCGCCAGAGAAAGGGCGTCCAGATGGACGGAACTTCCGTAGGTGATGTCCCTGCCGGCCTCGATGAAGAAAAACTCCTTCCCCTTGCCGACCTTTTCGACCAAATCTGCGATCTTTTCCCGGGTCGCTGCTTCGTCAAGCATGAAGATGAGCTTCGCGTGATCAAAAGCGATGCTCATCTCTTCGGGATCATCAGCCAGGTGGAAGATTTTTGTGATGAGCGCGGCGTCATAATCCCAAAGCCCCTTCCTGTAATAGATAAGGCGCTCGCCGAATGGTTTGATATAGCCAATCTTTCCTCCCAGGGCCTTTGCGAGGCCGATGATGAGGCTCGTCTTCCCCGCACTGGCTCGCATGGATGTAATTACATATTTGTTCATGGCTGTTCACCTCCTATTTCCATCACCGCTGCATTCACCCTTTGGAAAGAAGGATGCGCACATCGACCGCCTTGGCGCCCATCCCCACTTCATAGACGACCAGGGGATTGATTTCGATATCCGTTATGCCCTTGCATCTGCGGATAATGGCGCTGATCTTGATGATTGCCTCCACAAGTTTGTTGATGTCTTTCATCGCTTCACCGCGGACTCCCAGAAGGAGTGGGTAGGAGCGAATTTCCTTAACCATCGTCTGGATCTCCTTCTGGTCCAGGGGAAGTGCCCTGAAGGAAACATCTTTCATCACTTCGACGTAGATCCCGCCAAGGCCAACCATGACCGTTGGTCCAAAGATGACGTCGCGGCGTGCGCCGATGATGATTTCGACGCCCGGCCGGACCATCTCGGATATTGAGACGCCCTCGATCACGGCATGAGGAACGTGCGCCCGGCAGTTTCGCATGATCGCCTCGTAGGCGGCGACGACTTCTTTACGGTTGTCAAGACCCAAGGCGATCCCTCCAGCATCGCTTTTATGGATGATGTCTTTGGAGATAACCTTCATGGCGACGGGATAACCGACCGAATCGGCCGATGTTATGGCAGCCTCCAGCGTTGTAGCATTCATGGTGACCGGAATAGGAATATCCGCGATTTCCATAATCTTCTGGGCCTCATGGGCCAACAGGAAATAGCGCTTTGCTGCGGCGGCATTGCGCACGATTTCGTCGATAGCGCCAAAGTCCATGGCGACGTCGGCCTCTTCATCCGGTAAATCAGCGGCATAGCGGTTGTAGCGGTAGCCCGCGCCCAGCGTCGAGATTGCGTCGTAAACGTCGTCCGTTACGGGGAGACCACGACGTCGCGCCTCTATCTCGTATTGGGAAGTTTTCTCGCCGCCGAAGAGGGAAAAGATGATGAGTTTTCCCTTCTCGCGGTATCGCTGGACGTTCGTTTCGACCATCTCTTTCAGGTGGTCGGCGGGGACGATAGCGGTTTCGCAGAAGATGCCAACAACGGTATTGATATTTTCAGATTGCAGCGCGGCGTCGAAGGCTTTTGTATAGTCCGCAAGAGAGGCATTTCCGGTCACATCGACGGGATTCTTCGCGGAGCCGAAAGAGGGAATTACGGGAGTGAAGATCTGCTTGAGATCTTCGGCGTCGTCGTAGAGAGGAACGGAGTATTTCTCGCAGGCGTCCGTTGCCATCACGCCGGCGCCCCCACCGTTGGTGATAATCACGGTGTTCTCGCCGCGAGGGAGGGGGTTGTTGGTGATGAATTTGCACCAGTTGAAGGCCTCCCTGGTGCTTTCCGCGCGCAGGGCCCCGCACTGGCGCGCGATGGCATCGAAGAGATCATCCGACCCGGCGAGTGAACCGGTATGGGAAGCCGCCGCCATCGCACCCCGCTGGGACCGCCCGGATTTGATGATGACGACCGGCTTTACGCGGGTTGTTTTCTTCAGCGCTGCGATGAATTTCTCGCCGTTGCGGATTCCCTCGATGTATATGAGTACCATGTGCGTCTCTTCGTGACGGTACAGATAGTCGAGGAGATCCGATTCGTCGATGTCCGATTTGTTACCGACGGATACAATGGCTGAAAGCCCGATGTGTTCAACAGAGGCCTGGCCGACCAGTGTAAGCCCCAGCGCGCCGCTCTGCGTAATCATGGCCAGATGCCCGCGTGGGATGTTGCCGGAAACGAAGGTTGCATTGAGATTCGAGGAAGAGGAATAAATCCCGAAAACGTTCGGACCGAGGATGCGCATGCCATGCTCATTCGCGTAGTCCGTGATCTTCCGTTCTTCTTCGAGATTGCCGATTTCCGAAAAACCTGCCGAGATGAGAATGGCGTTTTTTACATTGTGCCGACACAGGTCCTTAACGGCGGCAAAAACGAGAGGGGAAGGGATTGTCACGACGGCGACGTCAATTTCGCCTTCCACCTCCTGCAGCGAGCGCCGAACTGGAATTCCCTCAATCTCGCCGCCGGCGGGATTGATCGGATAAATGGCGCCGCAGTAACCGCCGGAGAGGATATTTCTTAAAACCGCAAAACCGATTTTCCCGCGATCATGCGAGGCGCCGATTATGGCAACGGAACGGGGTTCGAAGAGGAACCGTATCCTTTCATCGCGACTTTTTTCTTTCAACATTCACCAGTTTCCGGGACATTACGAACACATTTGGCCCAAGTCAAACCACCACTTCGTCACAGGGTCGTCAATTATAGGAAAACGGCGTTTCCGTCATCGGCGCCGATTTCCCGGGGATGGCTACACCACCCTGAAGAAGCGCATTGGTGATTTTCTGCTGGTCGATCTTCAACTCGTCGAAGGTGACCTGGATCGTATGTTCCCCCACAACGGCCAGCCCGATGATCCCGTCCATGCCCTTGAGGATAGAACTTATCCTCGCGAAAGGCCCTCAGCCGGTACATCCGGGGATGGTCAGATCAAATGTCTGTTCCGCCGCCGCAAGCGGCGAAACCAGCACAAAAAGCAACATGAAAACAGCCAGAAGGCTGAAGGTCGTTTTCCCTTTCATCAGGTCACCTCCGCAAAAAGTCCCCAAACCCGTTACGACCCTATCCTCTCGCACTTTCCCTTGTCTTTCATAAGCGGAAGGGAGAAAAATGTCCAGCGCAATTTTTTTCTTTTGAACGGTGAACCGCCCCATGCACTCTTGACAGGGCACGGACCTTCCTCTATAAGACCGGAGACGGCGAAAGGGAAAATGGGGAGGAATTTGCATGGGAATCACAGTATCGGGACGGCTCATCCTGGCTTCCGCCTCACCCCGCCGCATCGAGCTCCTGAAACTCATGGGACTCGATTTTGATATCATGCCGGGCAACATCGACGAAACCTCCCGACCGGGGGAGACTGCCCAATCGCACGTCCTCCGTCTCGCCGAGGAAAAGACGCTCTCTGTCGCGCAGAACCACCCAGAGGCTTGGGTCCTCGGCGCCGACACGATCGTGGTCATCGCCGGAGAGATCCTCGGGAAACCGGGATCACCGGAGGAGGCAGCGGAGATGCTTGAAAAATTGAGCGGCCGGGCGCACGAGGTTCTCACGGGTTTCTACATCCTCCGGCAAGATCGGGGGGTTCATATCCGGGAGGTAGTGAGCTCCGAAGTCATCTTCCGCAAGATAGCCCCGGACGAGATGGCCTGGTACACGGCCACGGAAGAGCCTTACGACAAAGCAGGCGCCTATGCCGTCCAGGGGATGGCAGGCTGCTTTGTCCGCGAGATCCGCGGTTCCTGCACGAACGTCGTGGGTCTCCCGTTGTGCGAGGTCATCGATGCGCTGAAGCGAGTCGCGGCGATCAGATTTGAAAAGTAGGGGCCGATTTCGGGAATAATGGCATTTTTCGAGGGCATCCATCATGGCCGTTGTTGATAACATTCGGCAGATCCGGGAAATCATGGCAGAGGCGGCAGGCCGTTCGCACCGCTCTCCCACCGCGGTCCGGCTGATGGCGGTGACGAAGACGGTCCACGACGACCGGATCGCCGAGGCCGTGCAAGCCGGCGTGGACATCATCGGCGAAAACTACGTCCAGGAGGCAAAGCGAAAGCTCGAAACGATGGGCAAGCCCGGCGAATGGCACATGATCGGCCGACTCCAGACTAACAAGGCAAAATACGCCGTCCGTCTCTTCGACATGATCCAATCGGTGGACCGGATGGAGCTCGCCGTCGAAATCGACCGGCACGCTCGGGCTGCCGGACTGGTTATGAAGGTCCTGATCGAGGTCAATGTTGCCGGGGAGGAGACGAAAAGCGGCGTCCCGATCACGGAGGCTTTCAAGCTTATTCGGGCAGTGGCCCCACTCCCAAACCTTTCGATCCAAGGTCTCATGACGATGCCCCCCTGGTTTGACGATCCCGAAGAAGCCCGCCCCTTCTTCCGCGCCCTTCGGGAACTTCGCGACCGGATCGAAACCGAGAGGATACCGCGTGTGGAAATGCAGGAACTCTCGATGGGGATGAGTGGGGATTATGCCGTCGCCATTGAGGAAGGGGCCACGATCGTCCGGATCGGCCGGGGAATTTTCGGTGACCGTCACCCCTGAGTGGCGGAACAAAAGGAGAACAGACGATGAACAAGTCCGCGTTTTACAAGCTTAGCTACGGTATCTACATAATCACCTCAGGTAAGGAGGGACGCTTCAACGGTCAGATCGCCAATACGGTCTTCCAGGTTACTTCGGAACCACCCACCATCGCGGTCAGCATCAACAAACAGAACTATACGCATGAACAGATCGTCGCCAGCCGGAGTTTCGCCGTCTCCATCCTCGAAGAGGCGGCGCCAATGACGCTGATCGGCAGGTTCGGTTTCAAGAGCGGTAAGGAGATCGACAAACTGGAAGGCATACGGACCCGGATGGGGAAGACCGGAATCCCCATTGTCACCGACCACGCCGTCGCCTTCATCGAGGCGGAAGTGGTTAGCGAAATGGATTGCGGCACACACACAATCTTTCTCGGCAGGATCGTGGAGTGCGACATTCTGGACGCTGTAGCCGAACCGATGACCTACGCCTATTACCACGCGGTCAAAGGCGGCAAGGCCCCGAAAAATGCCCCCACCTACCAGGCAGAACAGGCGCCGCCAAAACCTGCGGCCACAGCAGCGAAAGCGGCGCGCTACACCTGCACAGTCTGCGGCTACATCTATGACCCGGAAAAGGGCGACCCGGAGGGAAACGTCAAACCGGGAACCGGCTTCGAAGATCTCCCGGCAGGCTGGGTCTGCCCCGTATGCGGCGCGGAGAAGGACAAATTCAAAAAAGAGGGTCAGGTTCTGTAACGGAATAAAGAAGTGGCCGTCTGGATGAAGCCTGGCGGACCGGAGTTCACCGGAACCCGCTTCAACGACTGCCACTACACCTTGGCTTTGAAGCGGAAAGCCAGGGAAAAAGTCTTGAAAACAAGGGCAAAAAACACTTGAATTGCACGATAACATGGCTTATGTTCGTATTCAAAAAAAGGGTTAGTGACGAGCCATGACGAAACTCATTCATCAATTGGAACAGTATCTTCGAGAAACCATCGGCATCACGGTTGTGGCCCAACCGTGGGCAGAGAGCAGTGGATTGCCCCAATACCTCCGCGAGCGTTACCGTTTTTTCCGGATGGATGTGCTGGGAACCGAATGTGTGTTGATGGCCGATATCGGAGAGGAGGAGCAGACACCTGCGGTTATCAGCAAACATCTGGATCAGGTTCTATCCAGGGGCCAGTTCGCGGCGGTGTATGTGCGCCATGCGGTCACCTCGTACAACCGCAAGAGATTGATCGAGCAGAAAGTGCCCTTCATTGTTCCGGGCAATCAGATGTATCTGCCCATACTGGGGATTGACCTGCGCGAGCACCTGAAGCGATTGCGGGAAAAAAAACCGGTTTTCAGTCCCTCCACTCAGGCGTTAATCCTCCATATCCTGTGGCGGAAAGAGACCGGCGCAGTGACACCCGCCGAAATCGCCCACCGTCTGGGATATTCCCCCATGACCATGACCCGAGCCTTTGACGAACTGGAAACAACCGGTATCGGAGAGCATTCCGTACTGGGAAAAGAGCGGCATCTTTGCTTTGTGGAAACGGGGAAGTTTCTTTGGGAAAAGGTGTTGCCCTACCTGAATACCCCGGTAAGGAAACGTCTCTATGTTGCTTCATCCATGCAAAAGGGAAAGGGCAGTCTGGCAGGACAGAGCGCCTTGGCCCGTTACACCATGTTGGCCGAACCGAAGATCCAGGTGATTGCATTTTCAGCCGACGAGTGGAAAGTGCGGTTGCAGCAGGACAAAATTCTCAAACTGACACTACCAGAGCCGGGGAGTTTCGAGATTGAACTCTGGAAATACGCCCCAGCCCAATTCGCCAAAGAAGGAACGGTCGATCGCCTGTCACTCTATCTTTCGCTGAAAGATAACACCGATGAGCGGGTCCAGTCCGCCCTCGATGCGCTTCTGGAGGGCATGGAATGGTAAGGGGTCTCAACAGATTTCGGGAACAATTCCGAGCTTATGCCGGCCAGTATGTGCTCATCGGTGGCGCAGCCTGTGACCTTCTTATGGAAGAAGCGGGACTGGAGTTTCGGGCCACAAAGGATCTGGATATCGTCTTGTGCGTGGAAGCACTTGATGCCTCATTCGTCCGTGCTTTCTGGGAGTTCATTCGAGTCGGGAAGTATCAAGTTCAGCAGAGCGCAACCGGAGAGAGGCGATACTACCGCTTTCTGAAACCCGAAAACGATGAATATCCTTTCATGCTGGAGTTGTTTTCAAAAAAGCCGGATATGCTTGACCTGGCTGCAGGCTCTCATCTGACCCCCATTCCGGCCGATGAAGGAACCTCCAGCCTGTCTGCGATACTCTTGAACGATAACTATTATGCCTTTCTCCATTCCGGAAAAAGTACCATCGAAGATATATCCATCGTTGGTCCGAAACACCTTATCCCCCTCAAGGCAAGGGCATGGCTTGATCTCACAGGGCGAAAAGAAGCAGGCGAGACAATCGACGCGAAAGTTATTGCCAAACACAAGAACGATGTATTCCGACTTTACCGGATTCTAAATCCAGCTTTCAAAACCGACATCCCGAAGGATATCCGCGATGACATGGGAGCTTTTCTGGATGCGATGGTATCTGAACCGGTGAATCTGAAAAACCTGGGAATAAGAGACCAGAGCCTGGAATCAATTCTTGGCGAGCTTCGGAGATTATATGTCAACAATTAACGAAATGCACCGGGCGAATTGTGTTTCGTTGCAGACCGTTATAGGATACGGCGCCAGCGGCGGCGCAAACGAAGAGAATTGCTGACGACTGAAACAGAGCTCAGGGCCATCGCCGCCGCTGCGAACTCCGGATTGAGGAGAATCCCCCAGAGCGGGTAGAGGAGGCCCGCGGCGACCGGTATCCCGATAATGTTGTAGATGAACGCCCAGAAGAGGTTCTGGCGGATCGTCCGCATCGTCTCGAAGGAGAGGCGGATCGCCCGCGGCACGGCAAGAAGATCATCTTGCATCAGTGTGATGTCCGAGGCTTCGATCGCAACGTCCGTCCCCGCGCCAAGCGCGATTCCGATATCGGCGGCCGTGAGCGCCGGGGCGTCGTTGATCCCGTCCCCCACCATCGCCACGACCTCCCCCGCATCCCGGAGACGCCGAATCTCCGCGGCCTTGTCGCCCGGCAGCACCTCCGCGAGTATCCGGTCAATGCCGAGGGTTTTGCCCATCGCCTTCGCCGTCCCGGCGTTGTCGCCCGTTATCATCACGACCTTGAGCCCCATTCCCTTCAGCGCGGCGACAGCCGCGGCCGCGGAAGGTTTCGGTTGGTCGGAAAATCCGAGCAGGCCCAGAATGCGCCCCCCTTCCGCCACAAAGACAGAGGTCTTTCCCTCGCCCGCAAGCCGTGCGGCCTCATCCTCCAGCGCCACGCCCGCGATCCCCTCCCCTTCCAGAAAACATTTCCTGTTCCAACTTCTTGTGCAAACCCAGAAATTTCATCAAGCACCGCAAGGATAAGGTTCAAACCTTCGTGTGATTCTCTTTCTGAGTGAC
>CAIUXU010000532.1 GCA_903903205.1 uncultured Syntrophobacterales bacterium | reverse complement strand
GTCTCGTTCGGGAAGCGGCGAAGCGCTGCCGTATCCGTGGTTTTGACGTCGTGGAACTTGCCCCCATCCCGGGGCTTGTCGCCCCCGAGTTTTTGGCGGCCAAGCTGGTCTATCGGATCATGGGCTACATCACGGAGACGAACTTAATATAGGGAAAAAGGATGATTCCGGATGCGTAGCAGGCGGTATCGGCATACGTCATTCCCCCGATTCTGGGGTTTATCGTCCTGCTGGGCATCGCCCTGGTTTCGCTCCTGCGGGGGAGAAGGAAGCAAACAAACGTTCTGCTTGCCGGCATCTGCCTCCTCGGCGCTCTCCTGAATGCCGACGTGGCCCTTGTTTCCATTTTGCCCGATGAGCGGCTGGCCCTTCGTGTTGACCGGACGGTCCATTTCTTCTTCGTCTTCAGCATCCCCCTCTACATCCGGTTTGTGAACGTATTTTTAGGCATCCGCGGACGACGGTGGATTGAGATCACCGCGTTGCTGCTCAGTATCTCTTTTCTGGCCATCGTCCCCACCAATCTCTACTTCAGCGGGTTCAATTACTATTCCTTTGGCCGGATCGCTCGCGCCGGCGTGCTATTTCACCTCTTTTCGGCAATGACCGCCTTTACGGTCACTTATTGTCTTGCGGTTCTCTATCGGGCGATGAAGGATTCCACGGACAATCTTCAAAAAAACCGGATCAAGTATATTTTCGGGGGGCTCGGGTTTTCCGCCCTTCTGCTGGCGTTCACAATCCTTCCAGTGAGCGGTGTTCCCGTCTACCCGCTGGGGAATTTCAGCTTTATCCCGGCAATTTTTCTTGCCTTCGGTGTCCTCAAGTATGATCTTCTGGACATCGGCGCCCTGATCCGCCGGGGGACGATCTACTTCCTTCTCATCGGCGTTCTCACGGCGCTTTACATCCTGGTCATCTTTCTCTTCCACACCTTCTTCAGCAGCACCGGCAGCGGTGATTCATTTGTACTTTCTCTGGTCCTCGCGCTTATCATCGTTCTCCTGTTCACCCCGCTTCGAGAGCGGGTGCAGAGCCTCATCGACCGCCTTTTTTTCCGGGGGCGCTACGACTACCGGGAGCTACTCCAGGAAATAAGCGGGCGGCTGGCTCTACTTCTGAGCCTTCCGCAGATCCGGGAGCTGCTCATCGGCGCGATTACGAAGGCCTTACAGGTGGACAGGGTGGCACTCATCATTGCCGAAGGCGCTGTTTTCCGTCTCTACGAAGGAGGCGAAATGGACGAGAAAGCGGAGTCGCCATTCACAGAAACTGCTTCGCTGATCGCATTGCTGAAAAAGGAGAAACGGACCCTGGGCCGAGCTGCGGTGGCGAGGCTGCCCATTGGCGATGCGGATCGTGAGGCCATAACCTGGATCTTTGATCATCTGGGGGCGGCTCTGGTCATCCCGCTGCCGGCGCGAGAAGGGTTGGCCGGTCTTATTGTTCTTGGTCAGAAGAAATCCGGCGAGCTTTTCATTGATGAGGATCTGGAACTCCTGACGACGATGGCAAATCAGGCCGCAACGGCCATCGAGAATGCGCAGAGTTACGAAGCGCTGGCGGCGCTGAACCACGATCTCGAAAGGAAGGTGGAGAAACGGACGGCCGCGCTGCGGGAGGTGCTGGCGGAGAAGGAGAGAACACAACAGCAACTGATCCAGTCGGAGAGCCTGGCCGCAAT
Source organism: uncultured Syntrophobacterales bacterium (assembly GCA_903903205.1). GTDB lineage: Bacteria > Desulfobacterota > Syntrophia > Syntrophales > UBA5619 > UBA5619. The sequence goes on along the minus strand of CAIUXU010000532.1, from coordinate 258 downwards.
CGGCCAGCTTGTGGCCGGGACCGCCCATGAGCTGAACAATCCGATTGCGGGGGCGATGAGTCTTGTCGAGTCCAGCGTCGAAACGATCTCGGGATGGGAAGTGCAGGTGGATCAAAAGAACGAACTCATCGATGACCTCCGTTTTTCGATCGGCGAACTCCGGCGGTCGGCGGCAATCATCCGAAGTCTCCTCGACCTGTCGCGCCAGACGCAGACCTACGTGGAGGCGGTGGACATGAACCGCGCCGTCGATGATGC
>CAIUXU010000531.1 GCA_903903205.1 uncultured Syntrophobacterales bacterium | reverse complement strand
GGCGGACTACCCGCGCCACGCGCTGGCCTCCCTCCGGGAGATGGTCCGTCAGGTAGGCGATGCCCTCGAGGTGGAGGACGGCATCGCTCGGCGGGGGATCCTCGTTCGTCACCTTGTCCTGCCGGGGAGGACGGACAACAGTCTGGCTGCCCTGGAGATGATCCGGGATGTCTCCCCGCTCATTCCGCTCAGCCTGATGTCCCAGTACACGCCGGTCCCGGCCGTTAGACGGCATCCCCTCCTCGGTCGCCGGGTGACGCGGGACGAGTACGAACGGGTCGTCAATGCCGCGCTCGACCTAGGTTTCGAGGAGCTCTATACGCAGGAGGTTGACGATCGGGCGCTCAACCCGGATTTTGACCGGGAGGAACCTTTCGTCTGGGAGGAAGCGGAAGAGCGGGGGAAAAGTTGACCCTTCTTCGGGGACACTCCCCGAGGTTTTCCCCGCTTATTCCCTGCGGTTCGTGGCGGGGTGGTTTATCGTTCCAGTGATATCAGCTTGCGCTTCTGGGCGGTGAGAGGGTCGTTACGAGGCCGATCACAATCAGGCCGATGCCGGCAATGAAAAATATCGTTTCATAACGTCCGGCGTCCACCAGCCTTCCAAACAGCGCACTGCCTGCCGCGACCCCCGTAAACAGCGTAACAGCAAACAGGGAGAAAGCCTTTCCGCGGGCCGCCGGACTGATTTCCGTACCGCGGAGCTGGAGCGTGGTGTGCAGGCATACGTATCCGAGCCCCATGAAAAAAAGGCTCGTTGCGAATATGAAGTAGGGCCATTTCGGGATGAGCGCGAGATAGGAGGCGCCCATGAATATACCTCCCACGGCCGCCAGCATATTTTCGGACAATCGGCGGCGGATTCGCCCCATCAGTAAGCCGCCGGTCATCATCCCGATGCCAAACAGGGCGACAAGCAGACCGACGATGAGCTGGTCGAAGCCATATTGTCGGGTTGCGAACGCCCCGAGATAAGTCATCCCCCCCCAGACAAAAAATCCTTCCAGGAATACCGCAATATAAACGAACTGGCCCCGGCGGTCGCGCAGGATCTCTCCGAAACCGGCGGAAGTGTCAGCCCCTTTGGCCGGCGGCGGGATCTTGATCCGCCACATGAGGCCGATCGGGATCAGTGCCAGCAACCCGTACCCTACCAGCATGAAGCGCCACGAGACGAAGTGGGCGACTGTGCCGCCGATGGACGCTGAAAACGCCAGGGCGGATGAGGTGATCAGTGAAAAGTGGCCGAGCACAATCTGGCGTCGTCCGTACTCGATGGTGTCGCCAATATAGACCAGGGTAAGCGGGATGGCAGCGCCGGCGAAGGCTCCAGCCAGCAGACGGGCGCCGATGAACTGCCCGGTCGTCACCGTGACGGCGGAGAGGATCGTAAAGAGGCTGAACCCGATGCTCGCGACGCGCACCACCGCAATACGGCTCGATCGGTCCGAGAGCGGGCCGTAGAAAAGCTGTCCCAGTCCGTAGGTAAAAGAGTAGGTCGTCATGGCAAAACCGACCGCCCCGGGAGAAGAGCCGAGCGAATCCGAGATAGACGGCAACACCGGTGTCAGAATCCGTATATCGACGGATACCAGGAAGGAGAGAATAAAAAGAAGGGCAAGAGGCGTCATGGGCGACCCCATACCACAAGCGAAGCTCTTCTCCTATGGATATGTGAGGCTGCAGGGGGAATAATTTGCCGGAAGCCGCATAAGAGGAGAACCCCTTCCATGCCATGTGCCGCAGGAAATATTTTCCGTGTGGCAGGGGGGGATTTGTTCGCGCTGCATGCGCTGCAAACTTTAATTGATGTGCCTTCCATGTAATAAAAGTGTTTTAATTTAATATATTTATGTTTGATGAACGGGTTTCTCTTCAGGCCGGTTGCTTGGGTTATTCCAAGATGTTTTTCGCGGTGGCATAAAAATCGCAGATGAATCGTGAAAAGCTTCATCATTATTTGGGGAGGAACACAAAAAATGAATACTGCCTTAGCGAGCACCGATAACATCCAGGCCGGTATCCCCGGGATCAATGTCAACAACCTGATGGTCGAGCTAGATCATTATCGACGGCAGTCGGAATGGCTGTCGAAGATCAATGAACTGCACGCGCGGCTGGCAGGGGCAGTGGATATTGCCGGAATGATTGAGGCATTCTCCATCTGGTTGATGCGCATGGTGGAACACGATCTGATCGGATACAGGCATCCGAAACGGCAACGGGATCATCTCTTCTGCTCGTGCCACGGACCGGATCGTCGTTCCGTCATTTCTTTGGCGAAAAAGATGTTTGAGCGGCTGGCCCTGCCGGACAGTGATTGCTGCTGGTCGGAGAATAACTGTCATCTCCGGAGTTTCCGGTTGGAGTCGGAGCATGGTCATAGCTTTATCGTCCTCCTGCGGCGGGGTGCGCCGATTGAACCCACGGAAGAGAGGCTGATCCGTGAGGCCCTCGATATTTTGCAGGAACCGCTGCAGCGCGCGCTGGACTATGAAGATATTTTCGAACAGGCTCGTCGGGACACGCTTACCGGCCTAGCAAATCGCCGTGTTTACGAAGAAAGGATCGTATCCCTGCTTGATAGCGCCCGAAGGCATGACCACCCGATTACCCTTGCCAGTATGGATTTGGACAAATTTAAGTTAATCAATGACACCTTTGGTCATGCCAGGGGAGACGATGTCCTGCAGACCGTAGCCTTGACGATGGCGAGCATGGTCAGAAAGAGCGATCTGCTTGTCAGGATGGGCGGTGATGAATTTCTCCTGGTTATGCCGGAGACGGAGATGAAAGCGGCCAAAAGATTTGCCGGTCGTGTCTGTCAAGCGGTGGACAACCTGGATATC
>CAIUXU010000530.1 GCA_903903205.1 uncultured Syntrophobacterales bacterium | reverse complement strand
GCGTCTGTCGCCGGATTTCTCGGCATTGTGAGCGAGGCGGTTCTCATTCTCGCCTACCAGGCGAAGGAGGGTCTCCTCTACCAGGAGATCGGTCTTCTGTTGGCGGCATTCATGGCTGGCCTGGCGCTGGGGGCGCCGAGCCTCCGGGATCTGATCCTGCAAACAGGCGTTCGGAAAAAGTGGGTTCGTGGGTGGGGCATTGCCCTTCTTGTCGGCTTCGGTCTCCTTAATTTCACGGCGATAGGGACCGTGACCGGAGGGGCTGCCGGTGGTCTTCTGCTGACGGCGGGCCTTCTTGCTACTGCCGGATTTCTGGTCGGTGGCCTCTTTGCCTATGCCCGTCTCTGCGGTGTCCGGGAGCAGACAAAGGTCATCAGCCCCCTCTATGCGGCGGACCTCATCGGCGGCTGTATTGGCGCTATCCTGGCGGGCCTCGCCCTCATCCCCATCTTCGGCTTCGCCGGAACCTTGAAAGGGATGATCCTGCTGGCCGCGTTTGCCCTCCTTCTCGTCTGAATCAATGGCGTATCATCAGGCGCTGGACCGCCTTGTCCAGCCCGTCCAGCGTCAGCTCGAACATCGGAAAGATCTTCCCGATCGTCGCGATTGTCCAGGTATAGTGCCAACTTGCCTCGGACTGCGGGTTCAGCCAGACGGCGTGGCGGAAGGTACGGGCGAGGAATTTCAGCCGCTCTTCGCTGCTCAGATTCTCGGTTTCACCGACATAGAGGGAACCGCTCGCCCACATCAGCTCATTGGGGGCCATCGCCGCGTCACCGACAATGATGATCCGGGTGTCGGGATCACGGCGTATGAACTCTTCTACCGCCTCCGGTCGGAGGTGGCGCTGGGGATCCAGCCAGACGCGGCTGTAAACCGTATTGTGAAAATAGTAGATCTTGAGATCCTTGAACTGGGAGCGGGCGTAGTTGAACAGTGTCTGGACGATCTCGATGTAGGGGTCCATCGACCAGCCGCCGTTGTCGATCAGCAGGATCACCTTGAGGCGGTCGTTCAGGCGGCGGTCGAAGGCGATCGATATCTCGCCGCCGTTCCGCATCGTTTCGGTGATCGTCTTTTCCACGTTGACGACGTCCCGCGGGCCGTGTGGGATCATCTGCCGGAGCCGCTTCAGGGCCTCGCCCATCTGGAGCTCCGTCAGCGGCCCTTCCTGGCTGTAGTCCCGATAGCGTCTCTCCATCGCCACCTTCACAGCGGATTTGCTTCGCGAGGCGCCCCCCACGCGCATCCCGCCGGGATGGTGGCCTGAATGGCCGACTGGGGAGGTTCCTCCCGTGCCGATCCAGCGGCTTCCTCCGTGATGGGCTTCTTTCTGCTCCTTCAGCCTGTCGAGGAAGTAGCGGATCAGCTCTTCCGGCGTATATTGGGCGAGCTCTTTTTCGTCAAGACCAAGCGCCTCCGCCAACTCCTTCGGACTTTTCAGCCACTCTTCGAGCAGCGCCTTGGCGATGTCGGTCAGTTCGACATCGGTGATATCCTCAAGCGTCGCCCCCTTGAAATGGTGGGCGAAGACCTGATCGTAGGTGTCGAAGTACCGTTCGCTCTTGACGAGGATAGCGCGGGCCGCCGTGTAGAAGTCGTCCACGGAACCGATCAGGCCGAGGGTGAGGGCCTTCTGAAGACGGAGAAAGGAGGTCGGGGTGACAGGGATCCCCTTTTCCCTGAGCATGTAGAAAAATCCTGCAAACATGGCATTCCCTCAATCCACAGTCCGCTGTGCTGGTTAATCCGCTAATCCGCTGGTTCAGGCTTGCAGCCTGAACCATTTGTTAATGTTTTGGTTCAATCTGCAAGATTGAACCAGCCTGGAGGGCGTTTCCTGCTATTTGCGGGCCTTGCCCGCCTGCTGAAGCGCAAGGTTCATATCGACGCTCTTTTTGAAGAGCACGCCGAGGTAGGGGAGCTCGCCTTTTTCGACCGCTTTCAGATCGAAATCGGGATCGGCCCGGAGCGCGCGGACCCAGTTGATCAGCTCCCGGGTGGCCGGCTTCTTTTCGATCCCGCGGAACTCCCGGAGGCGGTAGAACGCGTTAAGGCACGCCTTCGCCAGATCCCCGGAGAGGTCCGGGAAATGGACGTTCAGGATCAGCCGCATCATCTCCGGATCGGGGAAGGCGATATGGTGGAAGTTGCACCGGCCGAGAAAAGGGTCGGAAAGGTCTTTTTTAGCGTTGGATGTTATGATGATGACCGGGCGGTTCCGGGCGGTGATTGTCTTGTCTATCTCCATGATATCAAATTGCATCTGGTCAAGGACGTCCAACATATCATCCTGAAAATCGGTGTCCGCCTTGTCGATCTCGTCGATCAGCAGGACCGTCCGGCAGTCAGAGACGAACGCCTGGCCGATCTTTCCCATCCGGATGTACTCTTCGATGTTGCTCACCTCCCGCCTGGAATCCCCGAAGCGGCTGTCGTTCAGGCGGGTGAGGGTGTCGTATTGGTAGAGGGCATCCAGGAGTTTCATGCTGGACTTGACGTTCAGCACGATGAGCGGCATCGCGAGACTGTCGGCGATCGCGTGGGCAAGCATGGTCTTGCCGGTGCCCGGTTCGCCCTTGAGCAGCAGCGGCATCTCCAGGGCAATGGAAACATTTACGATTTTTGCCAGTTCATCATCGAGGACATATTGAGAGGCGCCTTGGAATCGACAGGTTTCGCCAACCGGGTTCATTCTTTCCTCCTTTTGGATTAGATATCAATGACATCATTACGTCGGGCTTGCAGCGGAGCTGTCGAACGCCGCGGCGCAAGCAGCCGGTTCAAAAAAAAGTTGGTCATGCTGACAATCAACGCCCCCAACAACGCCGAACCAAAACCGGCCACATAAAACCCGTCCACCAGCCGGCCGACGAAATAGAACAGGATGGCATTGATGATCCAGACGCCGATGCCGAGGGACAGGACAATGAATGGCAAGGTGAAAAGGAGCAGCAGCGGTTTCAGGATCGCATTGAAGAAGCTCAGTACCAGCACCACGGCCGCGAGGGTCGCGCCACTGTCGTAGCTGATGCCGGGCACGATTTTCGTGCTCAGTGCCACGCCCAGCGCCAGCACACACCATCGCACCAGCAGATTGACAAGCCCGTTCTTCATGGAATGACGCCTCCCGATTTTACGAAATATGGCTCTTTGGCGTGGGGAGTATAAGCAGAACTCCCCTGTATGTCAATGGGACGCGATCCGGACTTTTCCCTGGCCTGACCGCATTTGTCTTGACATCCCGGAGTCCCATTCCTATACTTGCCCCGCCAAAATAAGGAATCGTTCCCCGGCAAGGAGGATTTCTTTGATCACAAAGTTCAATCAAACCCGGCTATTATGGCCACCATCGAAGGAGGAAAACATGAAGAATAGATTGTTCCGCCTGTTTACCCTGTCGTTTGCAGTTGCCGTGCTGTTCCTGCCGCTGAACGGGCAGGCCGCACAGAACAAGATTCAGGCAAAAAACGTGATTCTTCTCATCGGCGACGGGATGGGACCGAGCCAGTTCGGGGCGGCCTGGATCTACAGCAACCGGCTTCTCAACCGGGATCTGCGAATGTCCGAACTGATGAAGAAGGGGCACACCGCTTACCTTGTAAACGATACGGCTGATGCCATCGTGACCGAGTCGGCCGCCGCCGCCGGCCAGATTGCCACCGGACAGCGGATGACCGCCCGTGCCCTCAGCATGGCTGCGGATGGCAAGACCCCTGTTCGGACGATCATGGAGATGGTCAAGGAAAAGAAGCTGGCGACAGGGCTTGTCACCACTTCCGGCATCACCGATGCCACCCCGGCGGCCTTTGCCACGCATGTGGCCCACCGTTCAAACGAGGAGTCGGTCGCGGACCAGGAGCTGAAGTTTGGCGTTGATGTGCTGATGGGCGGGCGCAAGCAGTTCTTTCTCCCCGAAAGCGCCGGCGGAAAGCGCAAGGATGGCCGCAATCTTATTGAAGAGGCGCAAAAAACGGGCTACACGGTTGCGGGAACGGCCGAGGAGTTGAAGGCGGCCCCGACGACAGGCAAGTTGCTCGGCCTCTTCAACATGAGCAACATGAGCTTCGAAATCGACCGGGCCGCGACCCAGGAACCAAGCCTGGCCGAAATGACCCGCAAGACCCTGGAGATCCTCTCAAAAAGCAAGAGCGGCTTCTTCGCCATGATCGAAGGCGGCAGGATCGATCAGGCCGCGCACCG
>CAIUXU010000529.1 GCA_903903205.1 uncultured Syntrophobacterales bacterium | reverse complement strand
CCCTAACCCTCCCCCGCCAGGGGAGGGGATTTATTGGTGCTTTTGCAATTCCCTCCCTATTTTTCAAAATGGTGGTAATCCCGCATGTGGTCGAAATTTCCCCCCCAGCGCCAGCCCCGTTCGAGGAAAGCGCAAACCACCGGATGGTCTCCGGTGAAGGTTCCCGGACTGCCGGGACGATAGACCGCTCCGGCAGGGGCGATCCGGCCATCCGGATAGACCGCCGGGTTTTCCAGCGGGTTGATATCCACCGCCCGACCCAGGGCGTGGCGGGAGAGCCGGTCCGTTCCCGCGATCGTCCGGTAATTGAAAGCCGAGCTGTTGTCCGCGGCCATCGATGCCTCGTCGGACCAACTGTACCGGACGATGGGAACCACCCCGCCCACAGGAAATTCCAAGGCCTGCATCAGGGCGAAGACCTCCCCGATTTCCGCAGCGAGATCCCGGTGGATGACGAGCTGACCACTCCAGCGGTAGCCGTCGAACCCGAGGTAATCGACTTCGATGAGACAGAGGCTCTCCAAAACTTCACGCGGCGCCTCCGTCCCGGCCATGGCCGTGTCAAAATCCATCGCGCTCTCCCTGAAGATTTCGGCATGATTTTGGTAAATCAAACCAAACGATCACGCCATTTTTGGGGATCTCGTGATGCGTGAAAAAGGGGGGGGGACAGTCTTGTTTAACAGGTTAGCCTTTCTGCGAGCCAGTTCCACCTTTTGCCATTCCTGTACAGGAACCTCCTCAGGGGCTGCTGCCAGATCATCCCAGAGGTCTTCTACCAGTTGCAGTTTTTCCGGTGGGCTCAGGTTGAATACGGAAACAGTATTGAAATTCATGATGATCTCCAGATAACAAACAACGTTTCTTTGGTAAGGCCTTCCTTTATCCTGGAGGGAGTATAGGAAAAGTAGTCCAATATGTCAATAAAAGAGAGATGCCTTTTTGTGTTGAATAATTTTGCGGTTTCGCTTACAAGGGCGGATGTTTTCCGGCAGAACTGGGCCGGATTCCGGTCAAGGTGAATGGAGGTTGCATGAGCGCAAGCAGGGTGATTGGTCTTGTTGTTTTAACGTCTCTTCTGTTTGTGGCGCCGGCGGCGCCAGCCGCCACGGACGACCGGACCCTCTATGAGGGAGATTCGATCTATCACCACATCACGATCCGCGAGGATAGGGGGGAACGCTGCATGATCTTTGGCCGGCAGCGGGATCTCCGCCAGACCTGCATCGAGCTTGCGAAGCCGGACGCCTCCGTCTTTGAATACACCTCGATGATGTTCGCCGGGTTCCTCTTCCGGCCGGACGCGAAGAAGGTTTGCCTTATCGGCCTGGGCGGGGGCTATATCCCGACGGTCTTCCGGATGCACCTCCCGCAGGTTCAGCTTCGGACTGTCGAGGTGGACCCGCTCGTGGAGAAACTGGCGAAGCAGCACTTCAAGTTCACCCTTGCGGCCGGCCAGACACTTTCGATCGACGATGGCCGCCAGTTCTTGAAAAAAGGCGCCGACCGCTACGACCAGATCTGGCTTGACGCCTTCAACTCCGACTACATCCCAGCGCACATGACGACAAAAGAGTTCCTGCAACTTGTCAAATCGCGCCTGAACGAAGGTGGGATCGTCATCCAGAACCTCTTCGGCGGGAACAGCCTCTACGACGCGCAGATCGCGACGATTCAGGCGGTCTTTGCGAAGGTGTTCATCTTCGAAGGGCAGAGAACCGGGAGCATCATCATTGTGGCCTCCGACCGGCCCGCCTGTGAACCCGCGGGGCTCCGGAAGCAGGCGGAGAAAGCGGGCGGGAAGATCGGCCGGATCGATCTCCT
>CAIUXU010000528.1 GCA_903903205.1 uncultured Syntrophobacterales bacterium | reverse complement strand
CTCCGTGGAGCCGATTCTGGAGGATTTCGGAAAGCGGTACGGCGTCAAGGCGGAATATACGAGACTCTCCACCACCAAATTCATTGCGACGATCCTGACGGAACACGCGGCCGGCAAGCTCACGGCCGATGTTCTCCAGGCGCCGATGCCCGTCCTCGAATTTCTGATGGAAAAAGGTGTTCTGGCATCCTACACCTCTCCTGCCGCGGCCGGATATCCGAAATGGGCAAACAAGGACGGCAAGATCCAGAGCTTCGGCATTGAGTATGCCGCGCTGATCTACAACAAGGAACTGGTCAAGCCGGCCGATGTCCCCAAAAAGTATGAAGACCTGACGGACCCGAAGTGGAAGGGAAAGATCGTCATGGCCGATCCCTCCTCTCATCCGACGACAATCTCCTGGCTTATTGGATTGAAGGAAAACGTGATCAAATCGGACACGGAATGGATGAAGTTCCTCAAGGGACTTGCCGCCAACAAGCCAATGTTTGTGGCCTCTTTCGGCCCCACACCGGCGCCAATTGAGAGCGGTGAGAAGCTGATCGGGATTTCGATGCCAAAATACATCATCACCAAGGCGCCTGCGCCGCTGGATTGGGCAAGGGTTTCCCAGCCGATGATGGGGACTCCCCGGGGAATGGCCATTACGGCGGGCGCACCCCATCCCAATGCCTCGCGGCTCTTCGTGGATTACTGGTTGTCCCAGGACGCCATGAAGATCATGGCCGAGAAGGTGGGCGAATATGTCCTCGCTCCGGGCATCTATCCCCCGATCGCCGGAATCGACAAAGCGAAGGTCATCCCGATCCGCGAACTGTCGGATGACGAGATCAAGAAGTGGGGAGACGAGTTCAAGAAGATTTTCGCAGCGCAGTAACGTTGAAATCATAAATGCTTTTTACTGATGAGTTACGACTGGAAAAGATCATCCCCTTGGTCGTTCTGCCAGAAGGTTATCATGGCAAGATTCTTCTTGTCTTGATTTCCGTCAATGCGGAGCGTGTGGTAGTCCTACGCTCGGGGGATCTCTGGCACCGTGAGATCCTCCGGAACACAGAGATTGAGATAGAGGCTCTCGGTCTTTCGGGGGTGCAGGTGAGCGAACTGGGTGGCGCACACCTCCTCTTTGAGGAGGACGGTTCGATTCTCATATGGGGAAGCAGTGAAGATTTTGGGACATGCGATTACGACTATGTCAAGACTCTTCTTAAAGTCATCTGGCCGAACCGCAAGATCACCAGTCCATAGGCTATAAAAAAATGGAAATCAGCATCAAGGGTCTCAACAAGAATTACTATTCGGAAGGCAAGACCATCGCGGCGCTGGACCAGGTCGATCTGATCATCCCGGCCAACCGGATCTTCACGCTGCTCGGGCCGAGCGGCTGCGGCAAGACCACGTTGCTGCGCTGCATCGTCGGCCTGGAGATGCCCGATTCGGGGGAGATCGCGATCGGCGGCGAGGTGGTCTTCTCGACGGAAAAGGGCATCTACGTTCCGCCGGACCGGCGCGGGTTGGGGATGGTATTCCAGACCTACGCCATCTGGCCCCACATGAACGTCTTCGACAACGTGGCCTACCCGCTCCAGACCCGCAACGAACCCAAAGATGATATCAGAAGGAAGGTCGAAAAGACGCTCCATTTCGTTCAGTTGGACGGGTTCGAGAAGCGGCCGGCGACGAAGCTGAGTGGCGGGCAGCAGCAGCGGGTTGCCCTCGCCAGGGCGCTGGTTGCCGAGCCGAAGGTGATCCTTTTCGACGAACCCCTCTCGAACCTGGATGCGAAACTCCGGGAGGAGACGCGCAAGGAGCTGCGGGCCTTTCTCACGGAACTCAAAATTACCGCCGTTTACGTGACCCACGACCGGATCGAGGCCCTGTCGCTGTCGGATACCGTCGCGGTGATGAAGAGCGGCCGCATTGTCGAAATGGGGACACCCCGGGAGATCTATTTCGACTCCGACCGGCGGTTTGTGGCGGATTTCATCGGCCGCGCGAACTTCATCGAAGGCAGGGTGGCGACGGTGGGGGAAGGCGAGACCACTGTCGATTCCGCGATCGGCGCCATCGCCTGCGAGAAGAAGATCAACGCCTCGCCGGGTGCGGCGGTCACCGTGTGCATCCGCCCGGAATTCATCCGGGTTTTGAAGGCGGACCATAATGTCGGGCGCAACATCTTCCGGGGAAAGGTCGAATCCCTGGTCTTCGTCGGCGACGCCTATGAGGGGGAGATCCGGGTCGGGGAGACCCTGCTGATCTTCCGGATCGAACCGACAACCGCCGTCCGGGAGGGCGAAGAGATTGCGCTCCACTTCGACCCGCGCCACTGCTCGATCTTGTTGAATTAAAAAGGGTAACGTGCGATGCAAAAGACAAGAATGGGCATGACACCGGGCCTGATCGCGATTGTCGGATTCCTCACGGTTTGCCCCGTTGTCATGCTCATTCTGGGGAGCTTCAGCGAGGGGCTGAACGCCTTTGGAACGTTCACGCTCTCGAAGTATGTCAAGGCCTACACCGATCCTGCCTTTGCCGAAATCCTCGTCAATACGGCCATTTTCACGATCGGCTCCGCGATCGTCTCTACGGTCCTGGCCCTGTTTCTGGCCTATCTGAATACCCGGACGAACATCCCGTTCAAGTTCATGTTCCGGATCATTTCGCTGATTCCGATGATGGTGCCGCACATCCTGTTTGCCGTAAGCTGGGTTCTGCTGCTCAATCCGTCGAACGGCATGATCAATCTTTTTCTGCGGCAGGTTTTCGGCTGGGAGGGGGCGGCGCTCAGCATCTACACGCTCCAGGGGATGATCCTTGTAGAGGGGCTCCTGGACCTGCCGATCGCCTACCTGGTCATCGCCCCGGCCATGTCGGCGTTTGATGTTTCGCTGGAAGAGTCCTCGAAGGTGTGCGGAGCGTCGAACCTGCGGACGCTGATGCGGGTCACCCTGCCGGTTCTCCGGCCGGCCATCCTCGCCGCTGCAACGCTTGTCATCGTCCGGAGCCTGGCCTCCTTTGCTGTTCCGTCGGTGATCGGCATGCCGGGGCGGATCTACGTGCTGGCAACCCACATCTACCGCGTCGTTGCGACCGGGTATGTCACGGACTACGGGATGGCGGCGGCGGTGGGCATGAGCGCTCTTGCCGCCTCGATCACGCTGATCTTTCTCTACCGCCACCTGACCCGGGAAGGGGAGAAATATGTCACCATATCCAGCCGGGGCTACCGGCCGAGCGTGATCGACTTGAAGGGGGCGCGGTATCCCCTTTTCGGAATCGTCGCTTTGCTATCGTTTGTGCTGATTATTTTGCCGGTTCTTGTCCTTTTCTACACCTCCGTCGTTCCCTACTCCATGGTCCCGAGCGCGAAAGCCTTCGCGATGATGGGCTGGAAGCACTGGATCGCGGTTCTCAAAGACCCCGTTTCGCTGCTTTCGCTCAAGAACAGCCTCTACCTCGGTGTCGGCGGGGCGACACTGGGGATGATCCTCTCCTTCTTTGTTGCCTACGTGATCGTCAAGGTCCGGACGAAGGCCTCCGGCTTTCTCGAATCCTTGAGTTTCCTCTCGTTCTCATTTCCGGGGATCGTCGTCGGCATCGGTTTTATGTGGTTTTTCGTTCAGACGCCGCTCTACGCGACGATCTGGGCGCTTCTCATCGGCTACATCGCGACATACCTGCCCTACGGAATCCGGCCGCTGACCAGCGCCTTCGTCCAGATCCACAGCAACCTGGAGGAGTCATCCCGGGTCTGCGGCGGTGGGCCGCTTTACACGATGCGGCGGATCGTCATTCCGCTTTTGGTTCCAGGAATTGTTTCGGGTTGGATATTGATGGCGACGATGTTTGTCCGCGAACTGAGCCTCTCCGTCGTCCTCTCTCGTCCGGGGACGGAGGTTCTCGCTGTCCAGATCCTCCGGTTTGCCGAAGACGGTTTGTGGGGGAGGCTTTCCGCTCTGGGGATCATCATGATCTTTATTTCCACCACTCTTGTCGTGATCGCATCGAGGATCGGGGCGAAGCTGACAAAGGTGGATAAATAAAGGGTATTACCCCTTCTCCCGGTACCCGAACTCCTTGAGCATGCGGGGGTCGTGGGTCCAGTCCTTCGCGACACGGACAAAAAGTTCGAGAAAGACCTTTGCGGCGAAGAACTTCTCCATCTCCAGGCGCGCCCTGGTGCCGATCTCTTTGAGCATCGCTCCCTTCTTGCCGATGATGATCCCCTTCTGCGACTCCTTTTCCACATGGATCGTTGCCGCGACCCGGATCATGTTCTTCGCCTCATCCTCCTTGAAGGCGTCCACGACAACGGCGGTGACGTAGGGGATCTCCTTGTGGGTGCGGAGGGTGATCTTCTCGCGGATGATCTCGGCGGCGATGAAACGCTCGGAGCGGTCCGTCATCATCTCCTCGGGGAAGTATCGCGGCCCCTCGGGGAGAAGTTTCCAGATCTCCGCAGTCAGGGCGTCAATCCCCCCGCCTTTCAGCGCGGAAATCGGCAGGATCTCCCTAAACGGAAAAAGTTTTCCGTAGACCTCGATTAAAGGCAGTAATAGCGGTTTGTCCACGAGATCGATCTTGTTGATCACGAGAAAAACGGGGACCGATTTTTCCCCAAGGGATTCCAGAATAAAGCGGTCCTCCGGGTGGGGGAGAGGGGCCGCCTCGGCGAGGAGCAAAATGAGATCAACCGTTCCGAATGTTCCCGTTGCGGTTTCGATCATCGCCCGGTTCAGCGGTGTCGTTGCGCTGTGAATCCCCGGCGTGTCCAGAAAAATCAGTTGCCCCGGCTGCGGCTCCGGGAGGTTCCGGATCCCCATGATTTTGTTCCGCGTTGTCTGGGGTTTGTGCGTCGTGATGGCGATCCGCTCGCCGACGATCGCGTTCAGAAGCGTCGATTTTCCAACATTGGGCCTGCCGATGATTCCAATGAAACCTGATTTGAACACGTTTGCCTCCGTTGCCGTTGGGAATTATGGGGACACTTTTCCGCAAGGTGTCCCCATAATTCCCATACCACGTTGGCACTCCGTATGCAAATTCTACCCTTGAAGCCTCGTGATGCGACCGGCGCCGTCCGCTTGCAGTTGCTGGTTTCCGTGCGTCAAGATTACGGTTCCCCGGGAAACGGTGGGATGGGAGGTGATCCGGATTTCCTCACTGGAAAATCGTTCCTGAAGGAAAGCGATGTTTCCCCGTCCGGCGCCGCAGAAGCTGGAAAGATCGGATGGAGAGACGGTGAAGCGGGCTGTCAACCGGTCGGTTTTGGCTGATCCGGAAGAGGTGACGCCATTCCCCTGTTCGGCGGACAAGAGCAGGGAGGTGGCCAACTCCAGGAAAAGGGCGGCTTCAACGATAGATCGGAAGGCCTGGTGGAAAGGCCCAGCGACGACGGCTCCCGGTTCTTCCAGCTCCCGTGTGGTCTGGAGGCCGAGACGGATCACAGGAATCCCCGCCGAGGTCAGCGCCTTGAGGGCATTTTTACAGAGATCCGTCGCCTCCGGGAGGGTCAGGGGTTTGTACATCCCTTGATAAAAGGCCTGGGCAAGGGGGGTGTCCCGGAGGACGAGCGTGGGGTGGATTCGAACCATATCCGGACGGAGTGCAATGGTCTTCCTGATGGTTTCGGCGAAACGGTCGGGGTTGTCCCCGGGCAAACCGGCCATCAGATGAATTCCTGTTTTGAAACCGTTTTCTTTAAGCAGGGTGAGCGCCCGGACTGTATCGGTTTCGGTGTGACCTCGATGGGATTCAATCAACACGCCTTCATGCAGCGACTGCGCCCCGATCTCTACGGTTTTGACGCCGGTGGTCCGGAAAAGATCAAGCGCTTCCTTGTCGATCCCGTCGGGACGCGTCGAGATCCGGATTCCGTCCACCGCCCCCTCCCGGAGAAAGGGCTCAGCCATGCTGAGCAGGCGGCGCTGCTCCTCCCGTTCCATTCCGGTGAAAGTCCCGCCGTAAAACGCGATCTGCACTGGCCCCGGCTTCCGCGGCGCGCTTCGCAAATGGGTGCGAACGGTTTCGGCGAACGCCGCTTCCGTGACTCTCGCCGGGTGATTTCCCGCGGTCAGTCGCTCATTGCAGTACATACAGCGGTGGGGACAACCCCGGTTCATCAGAAAGAGGGGGATGATCATCCGAGCTTTTCCATGGCGATTCGGGCCGCCTGCTGCTCCGCCTCTTTCTTGCTCCGGCCTGCGCCAGTCGAAATAACCCGCTCACCGATCATTAGGTTGGTCTCGAAGCGTTTGTCGTGGTCCGGGCCGGTTTCGGAGATCACCGTGTAGCGCGGCACTTCCCGGAACAGAATCTGGCACATCTCCTGGGCGGCGGTCTTGTAGTCCTTGTAGATTGTCGAGAGATCCCCTTTCTCGATCAGCGGTTCAAAGAGCCTGGCGATAAAGGCGGCGGTCCGGTCGAAACCGCCATCCTGGTACATCGCAGCAATGACCGATTCGAAGGCGTTTGCCAGAAGCGAGGATTTCATCCGGCCGCCGGAACACTCTTCCCCTTTGCCAAGCAGAAGGCGTTCACCGATTCCGAACCTGCGGGAAAGTTCAGCGAGCGGCTGTTCGTTGACTACGGAGGCCCGCAGTTTTGAGAGCTGCCCTTCGGAATGGTCAGGGAATTTTCTCATCAGCATGTCGCTGACGGTCAGTTCCAGGACAGCGTCGCCTAGAAACTCCAGCCGTTCGTTGTCCTGGCAGGCGAGGGCCGCATTTTCGTTGACGAACGACCGGTGCGTCAGCGCATTGTCCAGAAGGGCGATGTCCGCGAAATACCAGCCGAGCCGGTCCTCCAAAGCTGTCAGGGCCTGAACCCGTTCTTCATTCATGATTTTCTCTCTCAAGTTCAAAAGTGGTTGTTTCACTATTCATGGATGACCTCTGCCAGCAGACGACCTTCCCGGAAGGCTTCGGGCATGACTCGGACGATCTGGTTGGCGGTTGCCCCGTCTCCGCGAACGGCAACGGGGATGTAGTTGTCGGAAAATCCGACGGGGAATCCGGTTTTTTTATCGGTTCTTCCCTCGATGAGAACCGAAAGCGGCGTGCCGATGAACTTCTCGGCGAACTTCTGCCGCTTCATCGCCCCGACAGCCCTCAGTTGCTCCGCCCGTCGTTTTTTCTCCGGCTCGGGGATCTGCCCGGCCATCGTTGCGGCTGGCGTGCCCGGCCGCCGGGAGTAGGGGAAGACTTGAAGGTAGGCGACGGGAATCTCTTCCACCAGGCGCAGTGTGTTTGCAAAGGCCTCCTCCGTCTCGCCTGGGAAACCGGCCATCAGATCGATTCCGACTGCGATACGAGGTACCGCCGAGGTGAGATTCCAGACAAGGTTGCGGAAGAAGGCCGCATTGTAATCCCGGTGCATAGCAGAAAGAATCCCATCGTCGCCGCTCTGAAGGGGGATGTGAAGGTGGCGGCAGACGGTTTTGGACGCACCTATAAGCGCGATCAGCTCCGTGTTCAGTTCGCGCGGTTCTATCGAGCTCAGCCGGATACGCTCCGCGGTGTGCCTGTCCGCGATCTGCCGGATGAGGGCTACGAGATCCGCCCTTGGTTGGAGATCACGGCCCCAGGCGCCGAGGTGGATCCCCGTGAGGACGACTTCGCGGTAACCTGCCCGGGTGATCGAAGTGATCCGTTCCAGAACCTCCTCCAGGGGGAGGCTTCGGCTCGCGCCCCGCGCATGGGGGACGATGCAGTAGCTGCAAAAGGCATCGCAACCGTCCTGAATTTTCAGGAAGGCGCGGGTGTGCTCCGGAAAGACGGTGGCCCCGAGGCGGGAGATCTTTTTTTGATCCCGAATGTTGCCAACCAGGATCCGCGGGGCGCCGACCATCATTTCACAAATGATATCAGGAATATTTTCCTTTTCGGTGTTGCCGGTGATAAATCGGACACCGGGGATTTTTGCGATCTCCTCCGGGGCTCTCTGGGCGTAGCAACCGGTGACCAGGACGGCGGCCGCCGGATTTTTCCGGATTGCTCGGCGGATGAGCTGGCGGGACTGGTAGTCCGTACGGCCGGTGACCGTGCAGGTGTTGATGATATAGGCATCAGCTATCTCGTCGCACGAGACGAGAGTGAGCCCGCGGGCAACAAGCGCCTCCGCGATTCCCGCCGATTCGCACTGGTTGACCTTGCAGCCGAGCGTTGCCACGGCGACCCTGACCATTTCCGCTTTCCCTATCCGATCCATTTCCACCGCCAATGCGCCTTTTCAGCTCCATTTTCAGTTGAGGTATCTAATCGCCGGCGCTTCGTTTGTCAAGGTGAAACGATTTCTGGCCTTTCGCGCCTGGTTCCGGTAGAATGAGCCACTTTTCTGGAGGAGGTGACCTAATGGAAGGAATCGTTCGTTCCGTGGCCGAACATCCGCTGGTTGCGATGGTGGTCTGCTTTGCCGCCCTGCTGCTCGTCTATTTCCTGTTCAAGAGCATGATCAAATTGGCGCTGATTCTAATTCTTATCGCGATTGTGATAGGCGGCTATTTCTACTTCCAGCATCCTGAGTTGAGACCCGCCAACTTTAAAGATGCCGTCGAGAAGGTCCGGGTTGGGGCGGGTAAGGCCGTCGATCAGGGGAAGGGTGCTTACGAGAAAGGGAAGGAGCTGGTTGAAAAAGGGCAGGACGCCCTGGAGCAGGGCAAAGGATGGGTTGAAAAAGGGAAAACCGCGCTGGACAAGGGGATAGAGAAGGGGAAAGATGCGATAGATAAGGGAAAAGGGACTGCCGGCGATCTCGAAAAACTCTTGGGTGGGGAGAAGGACACCGGTAATCGCCAGAAGCCTTAGGCCTGAAAAAATAACTGCTACAAAACCAGCAGAGCATCCCAGTCCAGTGTCGGGAAGATCTGGTGGAGATTGTGATCGTCTTCCACAAGGTGATAATCCAGGTTTCCGAAGAGCTGCTCGGCGATCCGGCGGGTCGGCTCGGGCGGCACGACGACGTCGAACCGTCCATGGTATAGGGTGACTGGGATCTGCAGCGGCTGTCGGAAACAGGCGGTAAAATCGGCGTGCCCGAGGGCCGGGGCGAGGAGAATAAGCTGCCGGACGCGGGCTTCGTTTCCGCAAGCAAAGAGAGCCGCCATGAGACCCCCGTAGCTCGACCCGACGAGGATCAGATTTTCCGTTCCGGAGAGACCCTTCTCAAGCTGCGCCATCCGCTCCTCGAGAGAGCCGGAGTAGTCCAACAGCAACATCCCCGGATATCTCGCTCGGAAGTAACTTCCCTTTGTTCCCCGGCTGCTGCTGTCTAGACCGTGGATAAATACGCGTGTAATCTTGTTCATCAATCACCCGTATCCGGTGTCAGATCTGCGGAGCGGATGCCATAAACGGCACAGGTCTCATCGTTTTCCGACGTATCCCCCGTGATGCCTACGGACCCGAGAATGTCACCTGATTCCGATTTGATGAGTACACCGCCTGGCACAGGGACCATCCGGCCACCGGACATATCGGAAAGAGAACCAAAAAAAGCAGGCGCTTTTGCCGCCCGCCTAGCAAGATCACGACCGCCAAACCCCATTCCCAGGGTGCCCCACGCTTTTCCCATGGCGATTTCCGGGCGAAGCAGGCTGGATCCGTCTTCGCGCTTCAAAACTTTTTGATATCCCCCGGCATCAAGGATAACAACGGTCAGTGGCGCCAAGTTAAGTTCTCTCCCCTTTTCCAGGGCTTTGTCTGCGATGCAGCACGCAACTGATAATGTCAACGTTTTCATGGCTTTTTCTCCTTGTCTTGCAAATTCTCAAAATCACCTAAAAAAAGGTGATCAACCCTTGGGGAAGATTTAGTTGCAGTAATTTCGCAAAGATCAGATACGTCAAAACCGAGGTTGTGGAAGCACCCGCCACAACCCAAATCCACCTGCCTTTTTCATAGACCTGCACAAGGAAGCAGAGGAGAATGAATGTGCTCAGGATATACCCGGCCCGATCCAGGATAGCGATGTACATGGCATTGGCCGCGATGACGGAGACGATTCGCCAGAGTTTGATTTTCTCCGGCGACCTTCCCGTATTTTGATCGTTGGAAAAAAAAGATTTGATAAACTGCGCAGACGCCATCAGCCCGAGCACCGCCGCGGTGATGAAAATCATAAATCCGGACCCGGGATTGGCTGGCGTACCGACATCGAGATCCAGAGCCTCGCGGATGATCATCCCGGAAAAAACCATCAGAACCAGGGCCGTCCAACAATCAGTTCCTTTACGGGCAATCCAGCTTTTCACGCATCCCTCTCCTTTGAATCCTCCTGAATAAAAACGTTAAAGACCCAGTTGCCGGAGCTTTTCAGGTGTCGGCAAACCCTCTTCGCTCCAACCCCGATACTCATAGTAATCGGCAAGCAGCTGTCCCATGGGCGGCAACTGGGTGGTAATCCCTTCGCCCTTGCGGTTGTGTGTCAGGAAGCGCGGAGGAAGGAAATCGTCCTTGCGGCTGACGCCCAGGCGGGTGTTGAACAGCCTTTTGAGATTGAAGATCCGCTCACCTACTGCCATCAGTTCTCCGATATCCACCTGTCGGCCGGTGATCATATTGTACCAATCCACTACATTGGTAGCCGTCACAGCCTTCCCCACCTGGGCAAAGCGGCAGAGAATCAGGGCATCGTTCATGGTCTGGTAGGTTTGCAGATTGGCGGTCATCACGGCCGTGCCTTCCACCTGACAGGAAGGGTGAGGTTTGTCGATGCCGATTTCGGACATGGACAGCGCCAGCTCGTAGGGATGGCTCCAGCTGGCGTTGTGGCAGGCGCCGCGGGCTGCGGTTCCGTAAGAGAGGGCCTGGCTCCAGAAGCGCCGCGGGTCGTGGGCCGAAGGTTCGAGTCCCTTGACATGTATAGCGAATTCCACGGCGTTTCTTCCCAGGGCGACCGCCATGCGCATTACCCCTTCTCCCATAAGCTCTCCGATCCCCTGGCGAAGACCGATTTTTTTTGTCATTTCTACCAGAGCCTCGCCGCTGCCCCAGCGGAGCTCGATCCCATCCGTGTCTGCGGTGGTGATCAGTCCTTTTTCGAACGCCTCCATGGCAAAGGCGATTACTGACCCGGTGGACATGGTATCGAGCCCGTAGCGGTTGCACAGATCGTTGGCCTTGCAGATGGCGGCCAGATCCGAGACCAGGCATTCGCCGCCCATGGTGCCGATGGTTTCATATTCGGGTCCCTCACCGTCTATGGGCGCATACGGCCCATCTTCGATCCGGATGTGGCGGCCGCAGGCGATGGGACATTGCAGGCAAGCGTATCTTCCCTTCAGGATGGTGTCGTGCATGGTAACCCCGGAAATCTTGACTGCATCGGCCCAGCGGCTGGACCGCCAGTTCTGGAGCGGGAAATTCCCCAGTTTCTCGTAATTTTCCACACCGCCGGAAGTCCCGTATTTGCCAAAGGTCTCGGTTACTTTCCGGATATGGGGCAGGGCGGTCTTCATCTGTTCTTTGAGGCCCTCCTCATCGGCTTGGATGACTTTCCGGGTTCCGAAAGTTACCATCGCCTTCAGGTTCTTCGAACCCATGACCGCGCCCATCCCGCACCGCGCCGCCTGCCGGACGATCGTTCCCACGTGGGGAATCCCGGCGATCCGGGCCATGCGCTCACCGGCAGGACCGATCACCGCGGCGCTCGCCTTGTCCGTCGTCTGCCCTTTAAGCCAGTCGGCTGACTCGATGGAATCCTTGCCCATGATAGGACGCGCGTCCCGGATCTCCACACCGCCGTCATGAATCCACAGATAAACCGGTGTTTCGGCCTTCCCTGTCACGACGATTCCGTCGTATCCCGTTTTTTTGAAATGGACTGCCCAGGAACCGCCGACGTTCGACTCGCCCAGGATACCCGTAAGCGGCGAAAGCCCCATCACATGATGCCGGCTCGAGGAGGGTACCCGGCTGTCCGTAAAGGGGCCGGTCATCGCCGCCAGGATATTCTCCGGTCCAAGAGGATCGGTATCGCGGGTAGTCTCGTCGTAGAGCAGTCTTGCCCCCAAACCGACACCGCCTACATATTTTTCAAGAAGTGAATCATCCAGATCCTGAACTTCGATCTTACGGCTTGTCAAATCAACCCTTAAAATCTTTTTGTGGTAGCCTAACATGGTATCTTCCTCTTCCCGGTTAGCCGCCTGTTGCAGGCAGCAAAACCTTTATGGTTTCGTCATTATCGATCATGTCCTCGAGCCGGAGGAGCCGCTCTTTGTTGAAAAACATGACATGGGCCCAGAGTTCGACATCCGAAACCGTGTTCTCGTGGTGGATTATCTTGATGAGGTCGGGGGGGAATCGGCCGATCAATGCGCGCAAAGAGACCGGACTCGAAATCGGGAACTCGAGCTCCTTTCCTGCTACCTTTATAAATGGTTCGGAAAAGAGAAACCGCATCCGCACCCTCCGTTAAAACGCATTTTCGTAAACCTTCTCGGAATCTTCCGCAAAGAAAAGGGCAAGCTTATGAACGGGTAGCTCGGCCAGGATATGTTCCCGGAATAAGACGGCCCAGGATTCAGATAAAATCATCTTCACTTTGGATCCCGGATGGCCCCAGTGATCGAAAATGTAAACAGTTCGAGTAGTGCATAATCAATCAAATTTTCAAACCCAGGATCAGCAGAGGATGATGGTTCTAGGCCATGGAGGCGGCTGTTAGAAACGGTCACCATCTTTGCTATAGCTATGATAGTAGGCCTCTTTTTAACAATATGCCTAGTAAGTTTAGCAATGTGGTGGAATTACCAATAAAAAGGGAAGTCTGTCAAGAAGTTTTTCGGACCTGCGGCATTGCATATGGAAGCTTCAGCCCGTGTGTTTCGGAGTTGCTTTCCATAGCCCGGTGTGTTAGAAAAATAGACGATATATTCGCGGAGAAAGTGATGCAAATCCTTGTCATCTCTAACAGTTAAATTATTTTGAAAGGAGAAAGTCGCATGTCCAGAGTGGTTCCCTTCCGCGCCCTTCGACCCGGAAAGCAGGTTGTCCGTCAGGTTGCAGCCCCGCCCTATGATGTCCTTAACGTGGCGGAGGCGCGGGAGGATGTCAACCACAATCCGCTGAGCTTTCTGCATGTGGAAAAATCGGAGATCGATCTTCCCGATGCCACCGGTGTGGAGGACCTCCGGATCTACCAACGGGCGAAAGAGAATCTGGATGCCCTGATCGATCAGGGCATCCTTTTTCGGGAGGAGTTTGCTACGTTTTACCTCTACCGACAGCAGATGGGAAATCATGTGCAGACGGGAATTGCGGCCTGTGTCAGCCTTGCCGAGTATGAGAGCGGGTGGATTAAGCGCCACGAATTCACGCGTCAGGATAAGGAGCGGGAGCGGACGCTTCATATTGATACAGTCGGGGCGCAGACGGGGCCGATCTTGCTTGCCTACCGTGGGGAAGAAACGATCGACTGCTTGACGGCGCAGATTGCGGAACGACCGCCCGAATATGCCTTCACGACGGACAATGGCATCTGCCATACCGTATGGGTTATCCGGGATCTGGCTGAGATCCGGGCGATCACGGAAGGGTTTGCCCCGGTCAAGGCCCTCTATATTGCCGACGGCCACCACCGTGCGGCGGCCGCCGCGGCGGTCGCCCGCCTTCGAAGCTCTCGGAATTCCGGCGATCGGGGGGATGAGGGGCACCATTTCATGCTGGCCGTCCTGTTTCCCAGCGAACAACTTCGGATTATGGATTACAACCGCGCCGTACGGGATCTGAACGGTCTCACGGAAGCGGCGTTTCTAAAACGGGTTGGTGAAAATTTTCTGATATCAAATGATTTTACGGCAAAATATCCGGAGCGGCGCCACGATTTCGGGATGTATTTAGGGGGGAGATGGCACTGTCTCACGGCCCAGGCAGAGATTCTCCGGGAGGACGATCCCATCTCCGGCCTCGACGTTTCCCTTCTCCAGCAGAACCTCCTCGATCCGATTCTCGGCGTCCGTGATCCTCGGACAGATGCACGGATCGAATTTATCGGGGGGATTCGCGGTATGGCGGAGTTGGAGAGGCTTGTCAACCATGCCGGTTTCGCGGTTGCCTTTTCCCTTTATCCTCCCACTGTAGCGCAGATGATGGCCGTCGCGGATGCAGGGAAGGTGATGCCGCCCAAATCCACCTGGTTCGAGCCGAAGCTTCTGAGCGGCCTGTTTGTCCATCCGTTGGAGTAATCATGGACACGAACCTTCTCGATTCGGCGGCGGAGACGATTGATGGAATCCTTGCCGATCGCCTCCGGATCATCCAGCGGAAGAGGGGTTACCGTTTTTCGCTCGACTCTTTGTTGATTGCCCATTTTGCCAACATTCAGAATGGCGATGAACTGATCGACCTGGGAACCGGGAGCGGGATCATTGCGCTGATTCTGGCGCAACGTTTTCGCTGCGGGCGTGTCCTGGGGATCGAAATCCAGAATGAACTTGTCGCGATCGCTAAGCGGAATATCATTCTCAATGAATTTGCCGGGCAAATTGAGATTCGTCGAGGGGACGTCCGTTGTCCGGAAACCTTCTGCAGGCCGCAATCCTTTTCGGCAGCCGTTTTCAACCCCCCCTACCGGCGTATCCGATCGGGACGGACCAACTCTGATCCCGAGAAAGCGGTGGCCAGACATGAGATCGAAGGAACGGTAACTGATTTTCTCACGGCAGCCGTTTACGCCCTTCGGCCGGAAGGCCGTGTCTATGTGATCTATCCGGCAGAGCGGATGGTCGAACTGATCGCGAGAATGAGGGAATGCCGGATGGAACCCAAACGGCTGCGAATGGTCCATTCCCGCCTTGACGGGGGAGGGGAGTTCGTTCTGGTGGAAGGCGTGAAGGGTGGAGGGGAGGGGCTGCACGTGGCGCCGCCGCTTTGTATCTATCAGGATTGCGGCGTTTACACTCCGGAGATGACGGAGATCTTCAGAGATCTGTCCGCTTTTCCCGCTCGCGGCGGCGGCTGATCTCCCTGACCATGACCCGTTCCAGAATCTCGCGGAGTTCCGGATCCCGGAGGGCAGCGAGACTTTCCCGAATCATCTCCCGGTCGCGTTTCCGGAGCGGCGTGACGATTGGAGCGCCGGGCGGAGGAACGGCCACATCAGGAGGGGGCGCGGGAATCTCACCAATGGAGAAAAATAGGCGCCGAAACTCCTCCTTCCCGGTGAGTTCATTCATCTTGAGGAGGATCTCCTCTTTCATGAACTGGAGCTGATGCAGCCAGGCCGGATCGGAGACACGGACATAGAGCCCGCCCCGTTTCACCGTTTCGGGCAAGGTCCGAGCGGCGATTTGGGGACCGACGGCCCGCGTCCAGAGGTCGACGAGGCGTCGGTCTGTCGAGGTATAGGGGATGTTCCTCTTCTTGAGAAATTTTTGAAGAATCTCCCCGATCATTTCAGGTTTTGATTGCGATGCTCTTTTTCGCATAACCGCTTTTCTCACAGTTTGCTGTTCGGGTCAAGGGAAGCTGTGATATGCTTTGCGCTTGAAAAATCCGCGTTTTCATGGTATTATCATGACAACGGTATTTCAGTGACCGATTCCGGTAAGACGCCATTTGGCGGGGTCGCTATTCCTTTAAAGGAAGGCGCATCTATTCCACGGGTGAAGCGATGATCAGGACAGAAACGTGACAGACCGATTTCAGAAACAGCGAATCAGGATGGTCGATACCCAGATCCGGGTGCGCGGCGTTTCGGATCAGAGGGTTCTAACGGCCATGGAGAAGATCCCGCGCCATCTCTTCGTAGATGAGGGCCTGATCGATCAGGCCTACAACGACAATCCCCTTCCCATTGAGCGCCAGCAGACCATCTCCCAGCCTTACATTGTTGCTTTGATGTCCGAAGCGCTCGCGCTGACCGGACGGGAGAAGGTGCTTGAAATCGGTACCGGTTCCGGTTATCAGACAGCCATTCTCGCTGAACTTGCCGAACGGGTTTTCTCTATCGAACGAATTGCGGCACTGGCAACCGGAGCTAGGCGGGTTCTGGATGTGTTGAACGATTACAATGTGGCCATCCGGGTGGGAGATGGAACCTATGGGTGGCGCGAGGAATCCCCTTTTGAGGCGATCGTGGTCACGGCCGGTGCGCCCCGGATTCCCAAACTTCTGATTGAGCAGCTTGCCGTTGGTGGGCGTCTCGTTCTCCCCGTGGGCAGCCGCAACTCCCAGGCCCTTCTGAAGCTGACCCGCCTATCGGAAGATCCGGAGGATCTGAAACAGGAAGATCTGGGTGGGTGCCGTTTTGTGGATCTGATCGGGGAGCACGGATGGGCAAATTGACGAGTGAGAGACCCCTCACTACTGTTTTTTCATACAGCCAGAATCATTTGAAATTCATCAGTTATTTTATGATCAGTTTGATGATAGTCGCCTGCTCGGCTTTGTCCTTCAGGGACACCCGGCCCCGCGGGGTTTATCATCGTGTAAAGAGCGGAGAGACACTCTCAGCCATTGCCCGTGCATATCGTGTCGATATTCAGGAACTCGCGGAAGTCAACAACATCCGTCATTCTGAACGGATCGAGACGGATAGCGTGATCTTCGTCCCGGACGCGAACCAGATTCAGGATGATATCATGAGCGCCGCCCGGCCTCGGGAGCTTTCCCCGTCGGTTCAGGTAAAAGAGAAGCCTGTAAAAAATGAAGTGGCCATGAACAGAACGGAAACTTCCAGAACTGGAGCGGCTCTGGAGGAAAAGCGCCAACCGCAGTCACCGGTCGAAGCGACAGTGAAAGATCGCCCTGCTCTCTCCCGGGCACCGGGGAAGGATATATCACCCCGAAAAAATGTTTCCGGGGTGACGGGAAGTGGGGAAATGGCAGTAAAGCCGGCCGGTCCAAAGGCAGGTGATGAAAAGTCGGAGCAGATCCAGTTTGACAAAAAACGTTTCATCTGGCCGGTCAAGGGGACGGTGGTTTCTCCCTTTGGCTTCCAGCCGAACCGGATGTATTTCAATGGAATTCGCATTGCGATCGGTGAAGGAACGGCAGTGCAGGCCGCTGCCGATGGGGTAGTCATTTTCTCCGCCTCACTTAAGGATTATGGGGAGACGATCATCATCCAGCATGAAGATCACTATGCGACAGTTTATGCCCGGCTGGGAACCAGAACCGTCCAGGGTGAGGCGAGAGTCAAGAAGGGGGGCCGGATTGCGTTTATCGGAAAGGCCGCAACAAATGAGGAAACCGCTCTTCATTTCGAGATCCGCTATAATAACAAGGCCAGGAATCCTCTTTTTTTTCTTCCATGACGGGGATGTTTTGCGTCAAGATCTCTTCTGCATTGGGCGGTCAAGAGCCAAGGAAAGCACTGTAGCGAAATGGTTGAGATGAAAAGGAATCGGAAATCGTATTGACTATTTCAGCAAAATCGGATAACTTACCACGTTCAAAATAAATTTCTTGGGTGAAAAATGTTCAAGATAGGCGATTTGGCGGTATATCCAGCACAGGGAGTCGGGGTAATCGAGGCGATCGAAAACCGGGAGGTCGGAGGAAGCAAGCAGCTTTTCTATATCATGAAGATCATGGGCAATGGCATGAAGATCATGATTCCGATGGATAGTGCCAAATCGGTCGGTCTCCGCGAGGTTATTCACAAGAGGGAGATCGCCAAGGTTTACGCGATCCTCAGAAACAAAGATGTCACGATTGACAAGCAAACTTGGAACAAACGATACCGGGAATACCTGGAAAAGATCAAAACAGGGTCGGTATTCGAAATTGCCCGGGTTCTGCGGGATCTTTTTATCCTGAAAAGCGACAAAAACCTCTCATTTGGAGAGAGAAAGATGATGGACACGGCGAAGAGCCTGCTCATCAAGGAGATTTCGGTGGCGAGCAATGCGGCGGAGACAAAGATCGAAGAGGATCTGAAGATGATCTTT
>CAIUXU010000527.1 GCA_903903205.1 uncultured Syntrophobacterales bacterium | reverse complement strand
TATCTGCCTGCTCACACCACTGCTACCGGAACTGCATGGAACGTTGGAGAATTTTGTGAAATTTGTCCAAACCTCTCCCCGGCTCATCTGGCTGCCGCTGCGCTACGAGGCGACGCCGGTGTGCCCGCGTCCCTGGACGCGCGCCGATGCCCAGGACTTTGCCGAAGAGATGGCGGATTTGATGGAACGTCACCCGGAGCAGGCGCGGGGGATTTTCCTGGCCATGCCCTTCTGCGGGGTCAGGCCGACAAGTCTGGGCGCGCGGGTGTTTCATGGCCGGACGCAGGATTGCGGCCCCTACGTAGCGTTGAACGTCAATGCCCGTGGGCGGATGCAGGCCTGCTTCGATGTGGGCGAAATGGAGGGCATCCGGTCGCTTGCAGAAATTCGGAACGCCCCGGAAATCCACGCCTGCGCGTCCGCTGAGGCGCTGCCCGAGGAATGCCGGCGCTGCGCCCATCTTGCCCGTTGCGCAGGCGGCTGCCGCAAGCCCTACGGTTTGGTTCAGCACGGCGGCCAGTGGATTGATTATCTTGCGGGATTTTTAGGCGATATTCCCGATAAGAACGCTCGGGAATGACAATCTTTTCTACCGAAAGGGGTTGCGATGGGCTGTTTTAAGATAAGGGCGGGCCTTGCCACCGTCCCGGATGGTGATTCCGGCTGGTTTATCATGGAGGAGACGGGGAAGAGGGTCGTTGCCTCCCCGCTGATTTCGGAGCTGATCGGTTTGATTCGCCAAACCCTCGGCGACGAGGATGGGTTGGTTGCAAAGCTTGCGGATCGTTTTCCCGCCGAGCAGGTGTATTACGCGCTGATTCAACTGGAAAAACAGGGCGTGATCGTCAAGAGCGGCGGGAAGCAGGAATCTCCGGCGGATATTTTTCGAGCCGGGTTACACGGAGAGGAGAGGAGGGAGTATCCGCTTTCCCCGATCCCGGCCCTGGGTGTGCGGATTGTTGCGATCGGCGGATCGGATGCGGATGCGGATGCCCTTGCTGCGTCGTTGTCCCGTTCCGCTGTGCTGAAGGCTGAGCGTTTGCAGGATTGGCGCGAAGCGGAAATGACCACCGACGCCATTTATGTGACGGTTACACCGGATTATCTGGAGCCCGAGCTGGAGGTTTTCGGACGTCTTGCCCATGAACGCAAACTCCGCTGGCTGCCCGTTAAAATGGCGGGGGTGATTCCGTGGATCGGGCCGCTCTTCCTCCCCGCAGAAACAGGCTGCGTTGAATGCCTGCTCGACCGGCTGCGGGGGCATCGGCGTCTGGAGGTGGATCAGATAAGCGAAACCGGCGGGACACAGTCGCTGCGGCTCTCCGTGGGGCAGACCATTCATTCGCTGGAAACGGTGGCGGGGCTGCTGGCGGTGGCGTTGGAAAAACTGGCGGCAGGCAAGGCGTCGGAACTGGTCGGCGCGTTGTTCGCCCTCGATTTCCGGACGCTCAAGCTGGAGCGGCATCCGCTTACGAAACGTCAGCAGTGCCCCCTGTGCGGGACGTTATCGCAAAAAAAAGCCTCCCCGACCGTTGCCCTGCCGAAAGAGCCGCTCCGCCTGCAATCACGGGAAAAAGCGGATTATCGCGACGGCGGGGAGCGGGTATGCTCGGCCGTGGAGACGCTTGAAAACTACGCCCATCTGATCAGCCCGATTACCGGTGTGGTGGGTCAGTTGACGACGCTTCCCGGGACGCCGGCCTGCTTCGGTCAGGTGATCAACAGCGACTGGAACGTCCGGGACAACAGGGAAAAAAAGGTGAGCGATCAGAGTGCGCGTGCCTTTCCCGCCGGTTACAGCACGGGCAAAGGCCGGACCGTTCCGCAGGCCCGGGCCAGCGCCCTGGGGGAGGCCATCGAACGCTATTGCTCACAGTACGAGGGTTATGAACCCCGTTTCCGCGCCCCTTTTGCGGAGCTGGGCGACGTAGCGATTCATCCTTATGACCTGATGGGCTTCAGTGAACGGCAATACCGGGACCGCGAGGCCTGGCGTGAAAAGGGCGGCACCACCTATGTGCCTGATCCGTATGATGTGTCGCGTGCAATCGACTGGTCGCCGGCCTGGTCGCTGACGCAGGATCGCTGGCGGCTGATCCCCAGCGCCTTCGCCTATTACTGCTATCCCCGGGAGGGCGGCGGCGACATCTGCCGTGGTTGCAGCAACGGTGTGGCCGCCGGCAACTGCCTCGAAGAGGCGATCATGCAGGGTTTTTTCGAACTGGTGGAGCGTGACGCCATGGCGATGTGGTGGTATCACAAGCTGCGCAAACCCGCCCTGGACTTGCGCGACTTCGAGTCGCCTTTTGTAGCCGCCGTGGACGCCGCCATGAACGAGAAGGGCATGCTGCTGGAAGTGCTTGATTTGACAACCGACATTGGCATCCCCGTCTTTTCCGCCAATCTTTTCAACCGCAATGACGAGCTTCGTTTCAAATCCAACGGGCTGGGTTGTCATCGTGACCCCCGCATCGCGCTGGAGAGGGCCGTATCGGAACTGGGCCAATCCTGGACCATGCCGGACTGGGATGCGTACAGCCTCAAATTCCAGGAAACCCCGCTCAGCCGGGAACGTTTTCTGCAGGCCGACCCCCAGCAGACGCCGAAGAGATATTCCGATTTTAACCGCGAGCGGCGCGACAATTTTCTCGATGATATTGAAGATATCAAGCGCCTGCTGGGCGAGAGGGGATTGGAGATGCTGGTGATGGACCTGACCCGCCCCGATATCGGCTTCCCCGTAGCGCGGGCGATCGTCCCGGGGATGGTGCATTTCTGGCCGCGCTTCGGTTGCCGCCGTCTCTTCGAGGTTCCCAAAAACGCGGGCTGGATTTCCGGCGACGCAGGTGAAGATGACCTCAACCCGGTGCCGTTTTACTGGTGAGACTGTTGTCAATGCTCTCTTCAAAAGGCGAAAATGCCCGGCTATCGTCATTCCGGCGAAAGCCGGAATCCAGACATTCCCAGGAGTTACGAAAACACTGGATACCGGTTTCCACCGGTATGACGACCTTTGGCGAGGGTGTAGGTACAGGATTGATGCCATCCTCTGGCTGGTTCATGCTTGCAGCCTGAACCATTCGTTAACCGGTGCGGCTCGATGATGTGGTAAACGATCATCGGGAAATTATGGAGAAATCATGCAGAACTATCTGCTTTCTTTTGTAAAAGGGATTGAAGTCGAAACGCCGTCGGCGGATCGCACGGCTATCCATATTCCGG
>CAIUXU010000526.1 GCA_903903205.1 uncultured Syntrophobacterales bacterium | reverse complement strand
TGCCGATGCACTGCTGATGGCAGAGTTAACTGCCGCTGTTACCGTCTGCGCAACAGCGGTCGAAGTCTGCGCGACGGCGGTCGAAGTCTGTGCGGTCTGTTGGGCCTTGGCTACGTCGCCCGCCTGCACGGCCTGTATCACTGCCGTGAGCTGCTGCGTGACAGAGGCAGCAGCAGCCGCCACGTTCGTCGCCGCCTGCTGCGCCACAACCGCCGTAGCGGCGGCTTGCCGGATTTCCACCGCATTCCCTGTTGTGGAGGCCTGAATTCCTGCCAGTGTTGCTGCGGTACTGCTGACGGTGGATGTGACTGCCGCTGTTACCGTCTGCGCGACAGCGGTCGAAGTCTGCGCGACGGCAGTCGAAACCTGTGCGGTCTGCTGGGCCTTGGCTACGTCGCCCGCCTGCGCGGCCTGCGTCACCACCGCGAGCTGCTGCGTGATGGAGGCCGCCGCCGCCTGCGTGTTCGTTGCCGCCTGCTGGGCCATAACGGTGGTGGCTTCGGTTTGCCGTATCTCTGCGGTGTTTCTCGTGGCCGCGGCCTGTTTTTCGGCATTGGCCGCATCCGCCTTCACGATGGACATGGACGCGGCGGAACCGGTCGCATTGGCGGTTGACTCCGCAACGGTTGCGATGGCGGTGGCCAGGCTGGCGCCCCTTTCCGCCTGCGCCTGAGTTAGTGTGCCGGCAGCAGCACTTTGAGTGGACGTCGTTGCCGCCTGCTGAGCAGCTGCTGCCGCCTGCTGCGCCGGGGCGACCGACTGTTGTGCCTGTACGGCGGACTGCTGCGCTGCCTCCGCCTTAACCGTGTCGCCCGCCGCTCTCGCCCTCTGTGCCGTCTGGGTCGCCTGCTCAACAACGATCTGAATCTTGGCAACCGCCGCCGTAGTTTCCACGGCGGCAATTGAAGTTCGTACGACCGCCGTAGTCAGTTGGGCCTGACTCTTGACGACCGGGTCGGGGTTACTCTGCGCGAGGAGGGTCGCCGTTTCTCTACTAACGTTCAACGTACTGACGGAAGCCGCTGCTGTATTGACGCTTTTCTGCCCTTCACTGGTGATCCGGGAATTGACCCGTTCCATCTCCGTCTTAACCGACAGAGCCCGCGTCTGGGACTGGTATACCGGACTTCTTCCGGCAACATCTCTGCCGGGGTTCGGGAAAGTTCCTCGGATCATCGCACCAGTGACGACTGCCTCACCGGTGTACATGATGATGCGGCTGTTCGTGTTGTCAAAACCGAAGTCACCGGAGGAACCGCGAATTCCAGCTACGGCTGTGGGCGTCTGAAGGTAGTTTTTCTTGTCGGAGACCCCCGACTCGAAAAAAAGTTTCCCAACCAGACAGGTCACACGCCGCGCCGCTATCATGGTCTTGAAGATCCATGTGCCGCTTTGCTCTTCCCTCTCCTGAAGAAGGGAGTTGGAGAAGGGGTTGATCCGCAGGACGGAACCGTCGTTGAAGAGGACTTGCGCCTCCCCCTCCTTCGTCTGGATGATATCACCGTCGTTCAGCGGCACGCCCGGGCTTTTGACCTGCTCAATCCGCGCACCGGACGTCAGAACGACATCTCCCTTAAGGCTGGAGATCTTTCCGATGGTTGCGGCGGCCGGAGTTGTGAACAAAAGGGTCAAGCCAGCGACAACGATTACGGTAAGAGCAAAGGGAAGATTCATGCAAATGCGTTTCATAAACTTACCTCGTCAGTTATTCAAAAGAAGTGGCGCGACATATTCTCACTTAAAGGAAATGGATGGGCCTGTGTCGATCAATAAACGATCCTCAGCGAGGCCATGAACTGGTTGTCGATATATTCATTGAGTTCCGCATTGGAATTCTTTCGGCTGAAATTGTAAATAACTCCGACACCGATCCATTCCTGGATGTCGTATTTCAATCCAACATTGGCCGAGTAGTTGTCGTCCGTCCGGAGATCGCCCGCCGGGGTCAGGGTGTTGTATGCGTTCCTGCCATATGTCACCCCGCCAAGCAGGCTCAATTTGGTCAGCAGCTTCTGCTTGAAGGTGAAACCGATCCCTGTGTCCAAAAACTGTTCATTGGTGTCGGAGCCGGAATTCCGGATGGCACGGCTGATGTTCACTCCAAAGTCTGTCGAAGCAGTAACCTGGAAGTTGATGGAGGTCGCCGCCGTCCAGGAGCTCTTGTCCTCACGGCGAGACGTTTGGATGGCGTCTGCGTATTCATTGTTGTATTTGAGCATCTGGTAGCCGACGTTGAATTCCCCGCTCAGCTTTGCGCCGGGATCCCAGGTCACACCGGCGCTGACCCGATTCCATTTGTAATCCGAATTGTAATTGTAGTCGTCGGTCGTCTGGGTGGCCCCCAGGGTGTCGTACTTCCGCTCGCCGTAGTGGTAACGGATAAATCCCCAGGTTTTGGGAAGGAATCGGGTTTCCAGGCCGATGCTGTATTCGTTTTCGGTGTAATCCTGCGAATAGTCGGCGATATCGTTATATTTCTGTTTGGAATTGTTGTAGTAAAGGATCGTCCGGAAATTGCTCATCAGCGTGTAACCGAGCTTCGTTTTGAGGTCATTGGTCCAGCGTTTCGAGACGCGGCCGATTGCATACTGATCGGCATTGCCCAGAGGATCCTCCCCGTTTGAGTACATGTCGTTAATCCCCAGGATGAGGCCGCCCGGCGCCAGGTAATTTACATCGAGGAGTCCCTGATTGTTCTTCCAGTTGTTGTTCCTGTTCTTGTCATAGAAGGCGAAATCCCCCTGATATCCGAGCCTGATGGATCCCCTCTCCGGCATCGCGTAGTTCAGCGCAAAACTGGGTTTTGCATGGGTGACCCAGTCGGCCTCTTTCATCTCCTCAAGTGTCGTCTTGTCATTTGTATATTCCCTCCCGTTGCCCTTATAGATGTTGTCGTCGTACACACCCTGCATCTCGATGCTTGGAATCAAGGAGAGATTGCCGAAGCTGATTTTTCCTCCCTGCTGAGCCTGAATCTGCGACGGCACCGACATCAGCAGGACTGCCGCAACGAAGACAACCATTTTCATAATTTTCATATATGCCCTTTCGTTAAATCGCTGAACATGGCAGAGACCTATAGATCGATTAATGGCTTTAAAAACTTTCCAGTAAATTAATCGACTTTTAACATAAATGTCAAGAAAATATCGCTGTAAATATTATGGTTTTCTACAATCATTTTCGGTTAAAATGCGTTTACAAACTTTTGAAAATGAGCTAAGACCCACAACATATACGTCAAGAAGTTTATCATCAGTATTTTTGGTTAACATCTAAAGAATGGACGCTTTAACGCTGAAAAAGGATTTGTGAGCGCTCAACATGAGAAGCGAGCATGAAAGTCGGGACATCATCACCGTCGTCATTCCGGCGCTGAATGAAGCCCTGACAATCGGGGATGTCATCGAAAAAACAATGCCTTACACGACAGACGGTCTGGTGGTGGACGGCCATTCCCCGGACGGCACGGCCGATATCGCCCGTGCCCTGGGCGCCCGCATCGTCTTCGACCACGGAAAGGGCAAGGGAGAGGCGATCCGCTC
>CAIUXU010000525.1 GCA_903903205.1 uncultured Syntrophobacterales bacterium | reverse complement strand
GAACACACATGAACCGAAACCGCCCGCTTTTGGAAACCGCAGGTTTGTTACACTTCACCAACGCACCCTGATATCGGCCGAAAAAAAGCCTTCCTCCTGAGCCAAAATATC
Organism: uncultured Syntrophobacterales bacterium; assembly: GCA_903903205.1. GTDB lineage: Bacteria > Desulfobacterota > Syntrophia > Syntrophales > UBA5619 > UBA5619. Next base: position 2,264 of record CAIUXU010000525.1, on the reverse strand, counting down.
TCTTGACATCAGGATTGTCTTGATATAGAGCAAACCCGTAATGATTATGACCTTTGGTCATATAGTGACCGCCGTTCATAAGCGGCGGTGTCTCCGGGATGTTCAGGAAAATGTTCAGTATTTGTTCCCTGGTTTTAAGCTTCTCCGCAGCGGCAGCCTTGGCGCTCCCAGAAAAAGTCAGATTTTCCGCGCAAGCCTGTCTTTAGTTTACCGGTTCGACCAGGGGAAGGCTTTGGGTTATCCGATAATAATCATTAGGAGGTTACCATGGCAGACGAAGAGAAGGGCCAACTGAAAGAACTGTATCCGGTACACGAAAGGGTTCGCAAAATCGCCTACATCAAGAGCAGGGAGGAGTACGAGGAGCTCTATCGGCAGTTTCTGGCCGATCCGCCGGGCTTCTGGGCCAAGCAGGCCGACGAGTACGTGACCTTCTTCAAGAAGTGGGACAAGGTTGAAGATTTCAATTTCGACATCCGCAAGGGACCGATCTATGTGAAGTATTTTGAGGGCGCGAAGCTGAATGTCTCCTACAACTGCCTCGACCGGCAGCTCGAAAAGAGGGGCGACAAGGTGGCGATCCAGTGGGTCGGGAACGAGCCGGGCGAGGAGCGGGCCATCACCTATCGTGAGCTTCATGCAGAGGTCTGCAAATTTGCAAACGTATTGAAATCACACGGCGTAAAGAAGGGAGACCGCGTCTGCATCTACATGCCGATGGTTCCCGAGGCCGGTGTCGCCATGCTGGCCTGCTCCCGCATCGGCGCCATCCATACCGTCGTTTTCGGCGGCTTCAGCTCCGACGCCCTCGCCGCCCGTATACGGGATTCCAAAGCCAAGGTTCTCATCGTCTGCGACGGGAGCTTCCGCGGCGCCAAGGCGGTTCCCCAGAAGAAGGATGCCGACACGGCCGTGAAGGATTGCCCCTCCATCGAGAAGGTGATCGTGCTGAAGCGGGTCGGCGACAAGGTCAAAGTGGACTGGACCCCCGGCCGCGACCTCTGGTGGCACGAGGAGATGGCGAAGGTTGACGCGAAATGCGAGCCCGAATGGATGGATGCCGAGGATCCCCTTTTCATCCTCTACACCTCCGGTTCCACCGGGCAGCCCAAGGGCGCCCTCCACACCACGGCGGGCTATCTGCTCTTCGTGGCCTATACTCACAAGCTGGCTTTTGACATTCACGAAAATGATATCTGGTGGTGCACCGCCGACATCGGCTGGGTGACGGGCCACAGCTATGTTATCTACGGGCCGCTCTGCAATGGCGCCACCTCCGTTATGTTCGAGGGCGTCCCCAACTATCCGAACTACAGCCGGTTCTGGCAGATCGTCGAGAAGTACAAGGTGACCCAGTTCTACACCGCCCCGACGGCCATTCGCGCGATCGCCAAAGAGGGAAACCAGTGGGTGGAGGGGATCGATCTCTCCTCGATCCGGATTCTCGGCTCCGTCGGCGAACCCCTGAACCCGGAGGCATGGCACTGGTATTACAGCGTGATCGGCCGCAATCAATGCCCGATCGTGGATACCTGGTGGCAGACGGAGACCGGCGGCTTCATGATCCTGCCGCTCCCCGGCGCGATTCCGATCAAGCCAGCGCTGGCGACGCTCCCGATCATGGGGGTTGTTCCGGCCCTGGTGGACGACACGACAGGTGTTGAGGTGACGAGTTTGGTCGGCCGCGGCGCCCTCTGTATCAAGCGGGCCTGGCCCGGCTTCACCCGGACGATCTACGGCGATCACAAGAAATATGAGGCAACCTACTTCGAACCCTTCCCGGGTTACTATTTTGCCGGCGACGGCGCGCTTCGGGACAGCGACGGGTATTACCGGATCACCGGCCGCATCGACGACGTGATCAACGTCTCCGGACACCGGATGGGGACCGCTGAGGTCGAGGCGGCGCTGAACTCCCACGCGAAGGTGGCGGAATCCGCCGTTGTTGGCTATCCCCATGAGATCAAAGGACAATCGATCTACGCTTATGTCACGTTGAACACGGGCGTGGAGAAATCGGAGGCGCTGAAGAAAGAGCTGGTTGCGCACGTCCGGCAAATCATCGGGCCGATTGCCACGCCGGACAAGCTTCAGTGGGCGGACGGTCTCCCCAAGACGCGGAGCGGCAAGATCATGCGGCGCATCCTCAAGGTCATCGCGACGGGCAGCACCGAAGTCGGCGACACGACGACTCTGGCCGATCCGACGGTCGTCGATCATCTGCTCCAGGAGCGCCAGTAAGGGAAAAGCGAGGGGTCGCGCGG
>CAIUXU010000524.1 GCA_903903205.1 uncultured Syntrophobacterales bacterium | reverse complement strand
ATGACGGGGGCGATGGAGCACAACCCCAACCGGGTCATCAAGATGATTCAACTGGGGCAAAAAGAGGCGGCCCTCAACAGCGCGACGATCTGGCTGTGCGTCTCCTGCGAGACCTGCATCACCCGCTGTCCGAACGAGGTGGATATCGCCCGGATGATGGATGTTCTCCGGCAGATGGCGATCGAATCGGGGGTGGGGGCGAAGGAGAAGAACATCCTCAAATTCCACGAGGCGTTTCTCGCCAACATCCGCATGGGCGGCCGGATCAACGAGCCTTCGCTGATGGTCCATTACAAACTCAAATCGGGCGACCTCTTCTCCGATATGGCGATGGGGATCGACATGTTCATGAAGGGAAAGCTCTCCCTGATCTCCCCGCGGACGAAGGATATGGAGAGCGTGCGGCGTATCTTCGAAAAAACGCGGCAGTCGTAACGTTGTACAGGTTTTGAAGGAGGAAAGCGTTGAAAGTTTCTTACTATCCGGGATGCTCGCTGCATGGCACGGCCAAGGAGTATGACCTGTCGGTCCGCTCCGTCAGCCGTGCGCTGGGGATCGATCTCGAGGAAGTCGAAGACTGGTCCTGCTGCGGCGCCAGCTCCGCCCACAACACCAATTTCAAACTCTCCATCGCGCTCCCGGCGAGAGATCTCATCACCGCCGAGAAGAAGGCGCAAGACGTGATGGTTCCGTGCGCCGCCTGCTTCAACCGCCTCAAAACGACGGAACACCACCTTTGTCACGATCCGGCGCTGAAGGCGGAGATCGAGGAGATCGTCGGCGGCCGTTATCAGGGGAGCGTGGCGATCCGGAATCCGATCGATATCATCGCAAACGACATCGGCCTGGAGGCGCTCTCCGCAAAGGTCGTCAAAAAACTCGCGGGCCTGAAGCCGGTCTCCTATTACGGCTGTCTGCTGCTGCGGCCGCCGGATGTTTGCCATTTCGATAACGCTGAAAATCCGGTCCTTCTCGACCAGATCATGACAACGCTCGGGGCGGAGGCCCGTCCCTGGTCCTTCAAGACCGACTGCTGCGGGGGAAGCCTTACCATCAGCAAGACGGCGATTGTAACGAAGATGGTGGACAAACTGATGGTGATGGCGCGTGAGGCGGGGGCGAACTGCCTGGTAACGGCATGCCCGATCTGTACGGCCAATCTGGACATGCGGGCGTCGGGCGCCGGACTCCCCGTTTTCTACTTTACGGAACTGGCGGCCCTCGCGATGGGGCAGGAGGGACCGGAGGGGTGGTTCAAGCTGCACCGCACGGATCCGCGGCCGCTGCTTCAGGGGCTGGGTCTCCTGTAGTGGCGAAGGGGACGGGTTTGAAATCTGTCCCCGCGTAAACGAGCTCATTCACGACCGAAAAGGGATATTATGGAAAAAAGGCTCATCAAGAAGGAGACGCTGGCCGGAATCGTCGGGGAACTGGCTGGAAAGATGCGGGTCTGCGCGCCGATGGCGGCGGAGGATCAGGTTCTCTTCCGGGTCCTGGAGGCGGGTGAGAAACCGCTTGTCGATTTCGCGAATACGAAAAACGCGCCGAAAAACTTCTTTTTTCCCCGGACCGAGACGCTGCTGAAATTCACCCGGACCGGAAAGGGAATGGTCTTTTCCGGGGAGGAGACGGACCCGGGGCAGATGCTCCTGTTCGGCGTCCGTCCGTGTGACGCGAGAAGCTTCACCCTTCTGGACATGCTTTTTGATCAGGAACAGTACCGGGATACCTACTACATCAACAAACGGAACCAGACGACCGTCGTGGCCATCGCCTGTGTCCATCCGCCCTACACGACCTGCTTCTGCACCTCCGTCGGTGGGAGCCCGGTTGACTCCACCGGGGTGGATCTGCTGCTGACGGATCTGGGGAATGAGTT
>CAIUXU010000523.1 GCA_903903205.1 uncultured Syntrophobacterales bacterium | reverse complement strand
TTCAGCGTGATGCCCGGCGGAATAGCGGGCTGGGTCGCATCGATCGAAAGAAGCAACCCCGGATAGCTGCGGGTGGTCGCTGCCTTGATGGCTTCTGTCACTGCCTCGCCGGGAAAACGGAGGTAGAGAAGCAGGAACAGCATCGCAACGCCAGCCAGGATGTAGCCCACAATGGCCCGATGGTTTCTTGGTTTCATCTCATCGACTCCCCCCCGGAGGCAGGGCTTGATAGGTAAACACATGGAGCAGCAAACTCAAGTATTCCGGGCTCTCCTTCATCTTTACGACGGACATCTTCCGGATGCGAACCAGTTCTTCCCGAGATTCAACCAGGTAGAGAAAATCGGTCAACTGTTTCGTCGTCAGCTTGTCCAGCTTCATCTCCACGGCGGTTTCTTCGTAGGCCTCCGCCGGTGAGGACTTCAGCGGATTGATGGATTTGATGTTTGTTTTCACCCCAGCATCGCCGGCCTTTTTTTCCAGGTAGGAAAAGAGCGCAAATCCGGGCGGCCGCCGTTCGATCACCCGGCGAATCTCTGCGGAGCGCTGCCGGAGAACGCCGTACTCCGCACCGAGGGTCGTAAGCTCGCGGAGGGCTTTTTCGCTCCCGACGATTGCGCCTCTAACCTTCTGCCGCGCCTCAAAATAGGGAAAGGCGGCAAACTGAACGAGCAGCGCCATCACCACGAAAACGAGGCCGGCAACCACGATCATCTTCTGACTCTTCGTCAGTTGTTCCCAGAAACGTCTCATTTTTTCAGTATGATCTTGAGATCAAACTCCACTCCTGTGCCCTGTTTCATCATATTCGTCGAGCCGATTGCCACCGTTTTGAAATATTTTGAGTTCGCAAATGTCTTCTTGACCGTCTCCACGGCATCGAAATTCCGCGCCTCCCCCTTGATTCCGACCACATCCTCATCCAGGGTGAGGGAGTTCACCAGGAGGTCGGGCGGCGCCAGCGCCGAAATCTCCTTGAGGATGTCCAGCGCCGTCACCGCAGATGCTGCATCGCCCATACCGGCGGCCAGTTTTTTCGCCTCGGATATCTTTCCCTTGAGCTGGATCACCGGATCGACAACCCGGGTCACCTCCGGCAGGCTCTTCCTGAATTCCGCGTTGATCTCCTTCTTCAGCGCATCGAGGCGGACGCGGGCGCCATAGTCGTCAAGGCCGAGCTCAACGCCTGCCAGAAGCAAAATCACGAGGGCCACAATCGATCCTGTTTTCAGACGGTTGCGAAGTTCCCCGTAACCGGCCTGCGCCTCAGAGGCGCGCTGCCGGAAGTTGAAGCCGCTTCCCTTGCCAAGCGGCCGGGCCGCAAGAGCGAGAGCCTGATCCATGACAACCGGATCCCACGACGAGCGGAGGGTCGTGTCGATTTCAAAGCCTCCGGAGACCATCAGGTTTGTCTGTTCCACATGAACGGCAAACCGTCGGGAGAGTCCCTCGGCAATTCCCGGCGTCCGGGCGCCGCCGCCTGTCAGAATGATCCGGGTCGGCGCCTCGTCGAGCCCCTCCTGACCGCGAAGAAAGGTCTGGGTATTCTTTAACTCGGAGAAAAACCGGTCGCAGATTCCCCGGATCGCCGAGCCCGCCTCCTCGGGAAGCTCACCGCTTTTCTTCAGTGCTTCCGCAGTGGCAATATCAATCTGCAGCGACTCGGCCACCACCCTGGTCGCCATCTCCCCGCCGAACCGGAAATGGCGGATGTGGAGGATCTTCCCGCTTCCTGTGAAAATGGCCGTCGTATCAAGGGCGCCGATGTCCAACAGAATCGCGCATGTCGGGAAATCCGGTCTGCTGAGCAGGGAGGACGCAAGCGGAACAGCGCTGATATCGATCACTGCCGTATCGCGGACGTAGGGGGAGAGGAGCGCCGCTCGTTCACCGACGAGCGAGCGGTCGGCAAGGGCGGCGAAGATCTCCGACTGCTCGCCTCTCGCGGTCACCCGATAATCAATGAAGACCCCGTCGAGGGGCTGCTGGATCAAAGGTTCGAGGGCAAAAGCGATGGTCTGCCCGATCTTTTTTTCGTCCCTGAAAGGAAGCCGGACGTTCCGGAAGGAGAACAGGCCGGACGAAATCGCCGTCATGCAGACCGTGCCACGGAAGGCATCATCCGCAAAAAGTTGCTGCAAGGCCTCCGGAAGGCCGCCCGGCTCACTGATCTCGACCCGGCAGGCGGCCAGAATCCTGTGCCCTCCCCGGAACCCCCGGGAGAGAATGACCGCCTTGACGCTTCCGGCGCCGATGTCAAGACCCAAAATATTTTCGGGCATTACTCCACTCTCCAGGACAGGAGCTGGACCGTTCTCCCACCCGTTCCCCTTTTGACGATTCCGGTGATCCGCTCCATCATCCTGCCATGGAGGCCGACGGCCGTGATCCGGAAGAAGTCGCTCCGGACGGACATCAGCCCAACCGGGATGTTCATGCCGGTTGTTCCCGAAACGCGGCTGTACCAAACGGGATCGGCAAGGTTGTTTTTATCCTCCCGGCGATACAGGTCGAGCAGCTTGACCGCTTCGTCCGTCATCTCCGTCGAAAGCGCTCGAAGAACCGCTTTCGGGGCGGTGTTGATGTTGATCTTCCCGTCGCCGAAGACGGTGAGACACAGGACCAGGCCGGGCGATTCCCCCGTGCCGTAAAACAGCTCGCGGCTGATCCCCTTTACCATCAATAATTCCT
>CAIUXU010000522.1 GCA_903903205.1 uncultured Syntrophobacterales bacterium | reverse complement strand
GCCTGGTGGTTGATCCGGTCGTCAAACGGAACCTTTGCCGCAAGTTGGTAGAGTTGTCGCTCTTCCGCAGATCCATCTCTAACTTTGATCGTCGAGGAAAAATGGCGGACATAATAGGCGGATGGAGAATTCCTTGCCAATGATACCGGTGCCTTGTAGGGACGCGTTTCGCCGCCTGGAACCCAAAGAACAAGAATCGTCTTCCCTTGAAATTCTATCGGCGCCGCAATCGGAAAATAGGCAGGGGTAATCCGGTGGCAGAGATGGACGAGTTTCTTCTGCATGGCGTCTGCCTGTTCGTGCTCCAAACCGACAGGCGGCAGGAGAGGCCGTCCCTTTTCCTCCTCGATGCCGAGGATGATATAGCCACCACCCCAATTATTGATATCATTAGCAAAAGCGCAAATCGAATGGACAAGATCCTCCGGGTTCCAGCCGGCCTTAAATTCGATCCTCTCCCATTCGACCGTCCGGCCGTTGATCAGATCCTGGATGTTTACGGGAAGGGCCATTCAACCTCTCCTTTGATCCATCTTGCGTTTGAGAAACTTTATGCTCCCGTCCGATCCGGGCAATAGTCGCAGAAGTTTCTTATCTTCTATCCGGCTACCCGATACAAGGAGAAAGTGCACCATCACGCCTCCTCCGGCTCGTCCTCGGAGCTTTCGCTGCCGGGTTCCATCATCAGCACCGCTTTGGCGTCTGCGGATGGCAACTCCTGGACATCCTTCAACTTGCGTCCGATGGCCCGTGTTCGTGTCTGCGCCTGTTCGATGGTGTCGGATGCCTCGTGGATCTTTTTCTGCACCTTGGTCAGCACATCCCCGTATTTCATCCACTCTGTCTTGACCGCCGAGAGCAGGTTCCAGACTTCGCTGGAGCGTTGCTGAATCGCCAGCGTCCGGAAACCCATCTGGAGGCTGTTGAGAAGCGCCCAGAGCGTGGTCGGCCCGGCGATCACCACCCGGCACTCCCGCTGGACAAATTCCACAAGGCCGGTGCGGCGGATCACCTCGGCAAAGAGCCCCTCCGTCGGCAGGAAGAGGATGCCGAAATCGGTCGTCTTCGGCGGGTTCAGGTACTTGCTGCAGATATCCCCTGCACATTGCCGGATGCGCGCCTCGAGCTGTTTTGCGGCGCCCTCCGCGGCTTCGGCGTCGGCCTTCTCCTGCGCATCCATGAGGCGCTGATAGTCTTCCACAGGGAACTTGGCATCGACGGGAAGCCAGACCACCTCTTTCTCATCCACGCCCCGGCCCGGCAATTTGATAGCAAATTCAACTCGTTCGCCGCCCTCTTTCACGGCCACATTGGCGGCATACTGATCCGGCGTCAGCACCTGTTCCAGCATCGCGCCCAGTTGAACCTCGCCCCAGGTGCCGCGCGTCTTGACGTTCGTCAGCACCTTCTTCAGATCGCCGACGCCGGCCGCCAGAGATTGCATCTCGCCCAACCCCTTGTACACCTGCTCCAGCCGTTCGCTAACCTGCTTGAAAGACTCACCCAGCCGCTTCTCCAGCGTGCCCTGGAGCTTCTCATCCACGGTGGCCCGCATCTGATCCAGTTGCTTCGCGTTGTCCACCTGAATCGCCTGAAGGCGCTGCTCCACGGTCTCCCGCAGCATATCGAGCTTCTTGTCGGTGGTCTGGGTGAGAAGGCCGACCTGCCCGTAGAGCGTGTCTCCAACCCCCTTGAGCGCGCCGGCAAGCTCTTCGCGGGATTGACGAAGCGCCTGGGCCGTCTCCTCCCGGTTCCTGGCGATCTCCTCCCGGACGGACCGCTCAATTCGCTCGACAGATTGCTCCACCGACCGCAGAGGCTGCTGAAGAGGGTTCAGATCGACGGGAACTTTGCGAATCAGCAAGAAAAGCTGGATTATTGCGATCACAACCAGCAGCACGACGACGATGACCGGGAACAGACCATCCATGATGTTATCCTCTCAGGATTACCGACGGGTCAGGCGCCCCGGCCTGGAATTCGCTCTTCGCCGCCTCAGACGGACAACCCACCATGCGACAAGGGCGAGAATGAGCAGCACAACGGCTGCGGCCGCGAGGGCGGCCCAGGTGATCCAGCCCGCCCCGCGAAGCAGCTCCACGGGATTCCAGGAAGGCACGGCGACAATGCGGCCATCCGGTTTGCGGTAGCTCTCGGGAAGGTCGGGGACGCCGTTCCCGTTCCGGTCGGGAAGGGACTTCAGGTAGAGGGTCAGGGCGGCCCACTCCTTCAGCTCCTGGACCCCCTCGGCGGCGGGATCGGCATCGACCCGGACGGCCTTCCAGTCGGTGACGGGCATCCCCTTATCGTCTTTGGGGATGAACTGGATCAGACCATGCGACACCCGGCGGACGTAGTTGAGCATCCGGGCGGTGTAGTTGTTCACGCAGACGCGGTAGATCTTGTCGGGCTGTATGGGGCGGTAGGCGCCCTCTTCATCCTGAACGGCGACAGAGACGACACGATCAAACGGAACCCGATGGGGATTGAATGTGAACCGGACGCCGGAAACCTGCATCTGGGCGTCGTGCTTCAGCGGCGCAATCGAGGTCTGGACTTCGAGAACGCTCCGGATCTCCTTCCCGGTCAGGTAGAATGTGAGGAGCGGGTGCCCGGCGCGGTCGTCCATCCCCAAACCGAGGGAGAGGACCTTGAAAATGTCCGCCACGGCGATCCCGCCCGACAGGAAGGTGTCCCGGATCATGCCGTCAAACGTCACGGCGATTTGAACGGGCCAACCATTTTTCCCTTCGGCCTGCCGGACGGCAAACCGGAAAGAGTCGGCCACCAGATCCCCCAGCGCCGTCTCCACAAGTTTCGTCTGGCCATAGGCAGGGGAGGGCATGTCGAAGGCGGTTTCCGCAATCACCTGATCATGGCGATTCCCGGAGGAAAGCAGATAGCGTTTTTCGACAATTCTCTTGAAAAGCTCGATATCCTTTGCGATCCGGGGATCGTCCGCAACATCGGAAGAGACCTTCTCCAGATGATAGGAGGCGACCCGTGCACCGGATTCGCGGGAAATCTCCAGATTCAGGACGCCGAGATATGCGCCGTAAGCCCCCGCGGAAACGATGGTCGTCTTGT
>CAIUXU010000521.1 GCA_903903205.1 uncultured Syntrophobacterales bacterium | reverse complement strand
GTCCAGTTGCGCTGCCAGACCCGCAGAAAGCGGCGGGAGAGTGGCGGATAGAATTTCATTCTCTTAACTCCCTTCCCGTCAGCCTGAGGAACACATCTTCCAGCGTCGCCATCCGCATGGCGCAACCGCCGTTGGTGAAGTGCTCGCTGATCTCCCGGTAAAGGTCGGTTCCATCCTCCAGATCAACGATCAGCCGGTGGCCGATGGTTTCAAAACGCGCCCCCCGCTCGCCGAGAAAAGCCGGCAGCCCCTCCGCCGGATCAGTAATCTCGATGACGTGGCGGCCAACGTGACGACGGACCATATCGGCCGGCTTCCCCTCGACCAGGAGGCGCCCCTGGTCCACGATGATCAGCCGGTCGCAGAGACGTGAGGCCTCGTCCATGTTGTGGGTCGTCAGCAGAATCGAAAGCCCGCCCGCCCTGAGCTCCTCCAGACGCTCCCAGACCTGGTGGCGCGACTGGGGGTCGAGGCCGGTACTCGGCTCGTCGAGGATCAGAAGGTCCGGCCGGTTGAGGAGCGCCCGGGCCATGACGAGACGCCGGATCATCCCGCCCGAGAGATCAAATGCGCGGGAGTTTTCCCGCTGGTCGAGGGCCATGAAACGCAGCAACTCTCGGGAGCGCGCCGTCGCCTCGGCCGCGGGGATGTTGAAGTATCCGGCAAAGACCTCAAGGTTCTGGAGGACGGAGAGGTCCGGATCGATGTTGTTCTCCTGCTGGCAGACGCCGATCCGGGACTTCACGGCGCGCGCCTGACGGGTAATGTCAAGGCCCAGCACACGGAGCGTTCCCCCGCTCGGTGGGGAGAATGCGAAGACCATCCGGATCGTGGATGTCTTTCCTGCCCCATTGGGGCCGAGAATCCCGAAGCACTCCCCTGCGGCGACCGAAAAGGAGAGGTCGTCAACGGCGACAAGCGAACCAAAAGTCTTGCGGAGGTGCTCCGCCTCGATGACTGCGTTCAACGGGCGGCTGCCTTTTCCGTTCATGTTGTCGCTCTCCGGGTAAGAATGTTAGCATTATTATGAGGGAAAATACGGCCCGAATCTACCCGGAAGGAAGAAACCTGTCAAGCCCGAACTCGAGCGTGGCCGCCCGCTGCGTAGTACCCTTCGCACCTGTCGCGAATATTACGCACCCCGATGCGATATTCACGAGAGATATTTGTGCGCCGAAGATGAACATCTAATCACCAATCACTTGTAATTGTTTCATTTTCATGAATTCGCTGCCGTTGTGGCACGGTTGCTGCTTGCTGACGGGTAACCATCCGCGTAACCGGTCAGTGCAGCGCCGGATTGTTGACCCCACGGTTCGCGGGTGGAATGAAAAAGCAATGGAGCGAGGCATTCTCTGATGGATTTGAATCTGAACGAAGAACAAAAACAGTATGTGGAAACCGTGCGCCGTTTTGTCGGCCGGGAGATCCTGCCCCGCGCGATGAGCCTCGAAAATGGTCACATCTTTCCATTTGATATCATCCGGAAAGCCTGGGATCTCGGGATTCTGAACCTTTCCATCCCGGAGTCGGTCAAGGGGTACGGGATCGACCTCGTCTCGACTGCACTCATCATTCGGGAACTCTCTTACGGGGACAGCGGCATCGCAACGTCGGCCATGTGCAACGATCTGGCCAATGCCGTAATCGCCATTCACGGCACGGAGGCGCAGCAACAGGCCTTCCTGTCCCCCTTCGTGGAGCGGCCGCTCCTCGCCTCCTTCTGCCTGACGGAACCGGGGGCGGGCTCGGACAATTCCGCCATGACGAGCGTCATCCAGAAAGGAAAGGACGGGAAATACCGGCTAAACGGATCGAAGTGCTTCATCACGAACGCCTCGTTCGCATCCCAGTTTACCGTTTTTTGCAAGGTCGGCAAATCCTCTTCACCCTTTATTGC
>CAIUXU010000520.1 GCA_903903205.1 uncultured Syntrophobacterales bacterium | reverse complement strand
TGATCCGGGACAGATCGGCGATCCCCTCTTCCATGAAGATCCGGAGGGTTTTTTTCGTTCCGAAAGGGGAAGTGCCTCCCACGCGATAGCCGGTGTGCTTCTCCGCGACATGGGGTTCGCAGGGGCTGACCGCCTTGACCCCGAGGAGCCGGGCCATGGATTTGGTGGAAACCTGCCGGTCTCCGTACATCAGGATGATGAGCGGCTCTCCCCGATCGTCCTCCATGACGAGGGTCTTGATCACCAGGTGCTCTTCCACCCCCAGCTCCCTGGCCGACACCCGCGTGCCCCCGTGTTCCTCGTAGCGGTAGGGGCGAAGCGTGTAGACCATTTCATGCTTCTTCATGAAGAGGATGGCGGGGGTGACCGGTATTCGTTCCTTGGCCATGCTTTCCCTCCCAATCAAACTGAAAACGGCCGCAGTATAACCATGAAACGGCAGAAGGTCAATGACTGGTCGTGGGGGAAACCAAACGAGCGATAAGCCGGTCCGCCTTGGAAAAGGGGAGTTCCTCCAATTCGCCGGGTTCGGCCCACCGCCACGGGGCGCCTGCGGGCACGCCTTTCTGCAGCGTGCAGGAGAAGGCGGTGAGCGTGATGCGAAAATGGGTGTAGGCGTGTTTTACCGCGGCAAGGAAAGAGCCGACGCCGATCTCGATACCCATCTCTGTCCGGACGATCCTTGCGAGGCCTTCTGCCGGAAGCTCTTCGGGATCCAGGATTCCACCGGGAAATTTCCAGAGAGAGCCCAGAAGGCCGCGGACCGGACGCTGGACGATCAGAAGCCGGCCATTTTCGTCGCGAATGACGGCAGCGACCACCTCACGATGGGGAATGGCCTTTTTCTTTCCCCGGAGGGGGAGACGGTGTGTGAGACCCAGCTTCCGGGCCCTGCACTCCTCTTGAAGGGGGCAGGTTGGACAGGCCGGCGTCTTCGGTGTGCAGCAGACCGCCCCCAGTTCCATGAGCGCCTGGTTAAATCGTCCGGGGTCCCGCTTCGGGATGAGGGTTGCCACCCACTCTTCGATCCGTTTTTGGGTGGCCGCATCATCGACCGATTCTTCCATCGCAAACAGGCGGCTGATCACACGGCGCACGTTGCCGTCAACGGCGATCACACCCTGCCCGAAGGCGATGCTGAGGATTGCCCCTGCCGTGTACCGCCCGATTCCCGGCAGTCGAAGGATCTCCTCCCACCGGTTGGGGATCTGCCCCCCGAACCGCTCCACGATTTCCCCTGCCGCTTTATGGAGATTTCTGACCCGGGTGTAGTAACCCAGGTTTTCCCAGACCTTGAGAACCTCGCCGAGCGGCGCCTGGGCCAGCGTTTCGCAATTCGGGAACTTCGCGAGAAATCTCAGGAAATAGGGAACGACGGTCTCCACGCGTGTCTGCTGAAGCATGATCTCGGAGATCCAGATCGCATAGGGATCCCGCGTATCCCGCCAGGGAAGATCACGCCGGTGCCGGTCATACCAACCGGTCAGCACCCGGCAGATCCGCTCCGGGTCGGGAAAACTTGCGTTTGTCTTCAAAGGTTGCGGTTACGAAAAAGGCTACGTCTGTGGTTTGGCCTCTTCGTCTTTCTTCTTTTTCTTCTTGGCCTTCGCATCCGGGAGCGTCTCCGGCGCAACTTTCTTCGCCTTGGGCGTATCGTCCTTCGGTCTTGCCAGGCGCTCCGCTTTTATCGCGGCGAGCCCCGCCGTCCGCTGTTCGTTGGCGGCGATCGCTCTCAGTCGGGCGGCCGTCTCTTTGAGTTTCGCCTTCAGCTCTTTGACGAGCACGTCCCGAACGATTTTCTTCTCGTCTATCCCCTTTTCGGCAAGAAGGGCCAATCGCTTCTGAAGCTTTGCCTCCAGCGTCGCCTTCTGTTTCAGCCGTGTTTCCTTGCTCTCGGATGCCATGGTTTTCTCCTTTTTTATTTGTCCGATTCTGCTCTCACCAACCACTTCCATCGAACCGCTCGGTCAGTGGACGCGTCCTTCTATCAGGATTTCAGCAGAAAATCCAGTTCATTTGCATTGCCCAATCCATTTCAGACTATTTCTTTGATAACATTTATTGGGAGGCCATGCGGTCCTTGACAGGACCTCTCTTTTCTCTTATGTTGCGGCGCAGATTGGAAGTTTTTTGCAAACAAAATGAGGCGCACACCATGAACATTTTTCTGCCGGTCCTGCTCATCATCGGGGCCTTCATTCTTACCCTCTGGTTTGCCGGTTGGAAGACGAAAAGGGCCTGTAATTTCATCCTCGAGGACCTGCAGGCGAAGAAGGCGTTCGATCCGGAATCGGCGGTTGACCTTCCTTACAGCAGGGCCGCCATGTTCCACTTCGGCATGCGTGACTACCGGCCCAAGGCGCTTGGTGCACTCGTAAAATTCGACCACGTCCGGATGCAGGAGGAGGGCCGGTATTACCTGCGTGATGGTCACAAACTGCACGGTCCTTCTTGAAATTCATTTATGATTGAGATAGGATTCCGCCTCGTTCCGGTCATGAGACCGGTCAAAGATTTTTGGAGTGTAAGCAAGTGGATTTCAATCCCTGCATGAAACACAAGGTGGTTCGCAAGGCGGTTCGCATGTTCGCCGAGGCTGAGCTCGGCCCCATCGCCCACGATATCGACCGGGACGCCCGGTTTCCGGTCGAGGTCATGGAGAAGATGCGGCCACTGCACTTCTTCGGTCTCCAAGCGCCGAAGGCGTACGGCGGCGCGGAGATGGACACGATCAGCTATGCGATTGTCATCGAGGAGATCTCGCGTATCAGCGCTGCGGTCGGCCTCTGTCTGACCGTCCACAACAGCGTCGGAATCTACCCGATCGTCCGTTTCGGGACGGAGGAGCAGAAAAAACGATTTCTGCCGGCGATGACGGACGGCGAGCGAATCGGGGCCTTCTGTCTGACCGAGGCCAACGCCGGTTCCGATGCGGGCGGCGTGGAGACGGTTGCCGTCCGGGATGGCAACGGCTACGTTATCAACGGCACGAAGATCTTCGTCACCAACGGCGGCGTCTGCGGCACGGCGCTGATCTTTGCGATTACCGACACACAGAACCCCCAGCGAAGCGCGGGGGTATTTATTGTGGAGAAGGATGCCCCCGGTTTTATCGTAGGCGAAATCGAAGACCTCTGCGGGATGCGGGCGAACCCCGTCTCCTCA
>CAIUXU010000519.1 GCA_903903205.1 uncultured Syntrophobacterales bacterium | reverse complement strand
CCATTGCCGCATTGGCAGAGCAAATCGGTGCGTCTGCCAGCACGGTCGATCGCGTTCTCCGTAAATTGAGGGAGTCCGGAATCATTGAACGTGTCGGCCCCGACAAGGGCGGCCATTGGGTTGTGAAGGAGAAATCATGACGACAGACAAGACGCCCCAGTACATCAAACTCGATGAACGCAACCACGTCGAGAAGCCCTTCCTCGGTCAGTTGGCGGGATTGGGCTGGGAGGTCATCGATCTTGACAGCAAACAGCACCCAGGCGATAGCCACCGCCAGAACTTCACCGAGGTGGTGATGCTGAAAGTGTTGCGAGAGCAGCTCAAGGTCATCAACGAATGGCTGGACGACGATCAGGTGGAGGATGTGGTCAAACAACTGACCGCCGGTTTCCCCGGCACCGATCTCATCAAAAACAACCGTCATGTCTTTACCCTGCTTCTGGAAAACACCAGCGTCAGCGAAAATCACCGAACAGGAGAAAAGAGCCCGACGGTGCGTTTTGTGGATTTTACCCACCGAGGCAACAACCGCTATATCGCAGTATGCCAGCTCAAAGTGCGCATCCTGGGCACGGAGCACCACGTCGTCCCGGACATCGTCCTGTTCCTGAACGGCCTGCCGGTGGCGGTGATCGAGTGCAAGTCACCCAAGGTCAAGGACGCGATCCCCGAGGCCATTGACCAGATGCTTCGCTACAGTGAACAGCGAGGCGCCAAAGGCGAAGGTAGCGCGCCGCTCTTCTATTACAACCAGATCGTGATTGCCACCTGCCGCAATGCGGCCAAGTTTGGCACCATCACCACCCACAGTGAAAAACACTTCTACCGCTGGGCAGATCCTTATCCCCGCACGGTTAACGATCTTCCGCACGGCGGCAGCGGCCCCAACGATCAGCAGCGCCTGGTCGCCGGGATGCTCGACCGCGACAACCTGCTGGATCTCATCCGCACCTTTACCCTCTTTTCAACCAACGACAGGGGCGAGACGATCAAGATTGTGGGGCGCTACCAGCAGTTTCGTGCCGTCAAGCTGGCAGTCAAGCGCCTGCTGGCAGGCCAGAACCCGCGCGAGCGCAGCGGCATCATCTGGCACACCCAAGGCTCGGGTAAGTCACTGACCATGATGTTCATGGTGCGCGAGATGTACCGCCACACCCAGCTCTCCCACTGGAAGGTGGTCTTTGTGACCGACCGCACCCAGCTTGAAGGCCAGCTTTCCGAGACCAGCCGGAGCATTGGCTTTACCGTCAAGGTGGCTGATAGCATCAGGAAGCTCAAAGAACTGCTCCGCTCAGACTCGTCGGATCTGGTCATGGCGATGATCCACAAGTTCAGGGAAACCGACCTGACCGAGACATTCCCGGAACTGAACGCCAGCCCGCACATTCTTGTGATGACCGACGAGGCGCACCGCTCCCAATACGCCATGCTCGGGGCCAACCTTGACAAGGGCATCCCGAATGCCGCCCGCATCGGCTATACCGGCACACCCATCGACAAGACCGAACGGGTCTTCGGCGATTATATCGACAAATACACCATGCGCCAGTCCATCGACGACGGCGTGACGCTGGAGATTGTTTACGAAGGTCGCACCCACAACGCCGAGGTGGCCGATCAGGCCGGCATGGACAGGGCCTTTGCGGATGTCTTCAGCGACTACAACCTCCAGCAGCGGATGGAGATCCTCGGTTACGGTTCGCGCGACGCCTACCTGGAAGCCGAACCGACCATTGAGGCCAAGGCAAAGGATATGGTGGGCCATTACCTGACCCATGTTTTTCCTAACGGCTACAAGGCGCAGGTGGTGGCCACTTCCCGCGAGGCGGCGGTTCGCTACAAAAAACACATTGATGATGCACTGGCTGCTGCACTCGCCAAATTGGAGCAGACCAATCCCGGGAAACTCGACCTCGACCGACTGAGGAGGCTGACAACGGATGTGATCATCTCCGGCAGGCACAACGACCTGCCGCACCTCAAGGTATACTCGGACAGTTCCAGGCACGAGGCCAGCATCAAAAGCTTCAAGATGGCCTTCGGGGGCGAGGAGGACGGCGTCACCGGGGACATGGGGATCTTGATTGTGATGAATATGCTCATTACGGGTTTCGATGCGCCGGTGGAGCAGGTCATGTACTTAGACAAGGTGATCGTCGCCCACAATCTCCTTCAGGCCAT
>CAIUXU010000518.1 GCA_903903205.1 uncultured Syntrophobacterales bacterium | reverse complement strand
GCGAAGTTCGCCGAGATCATCAAGAGCAACAAAGAGGCCGCCGGCAAGAAGGGCATGATCAGGCTCATCGACTTACGCAAGGATATAGAGAAGGAAATCGGCGGTAAGAAGAAGGAGACGCCTACCGAGCTTAAAAAGAAAGCGCGGGAACAGTATGCCCCCTTCGTGAACGAGAGTATTAACGTTCTACTCGATATGGTGAATGGTGACTCTGGGTCAGCCACAGGCCGTTAAGGAGAATCGCCACGTTGGGGATACAGGATTCCTGTTCCGTCCCCGATGAAAGGGTTAAGGGTCAGGCCTCGATCAATTTGGTTTCTGTCCCCAGATAGGGGATCGCGAGGGCCATTTTCCGGAGGGCCTGTTTCTCAATCTGTCGGGCCCGCTCCCGTGTGATGTGATAGCGGTCGCCGATCGCCTGAAGGGTTAGGGGGTTATCGGCCATCACGCGGTTTTTGATGATGAAGCTCTCCTTCTCATTCAGCCCGGCAAGCGCCCCTGCAATATTGTGCTGGACAAGCGCCATCTCCTCTTTTCGAATTAGCGCCGTCTCCTGGTCCTCTCCGCCATGGATCAGATAGTCCATGTGCGTGGCCTCCCCATCCTCGCCCACGCTGGCATCAAGGGAGAGATCGCGGCCGGTCATCCGAACGTCCATCTCCGCAATCTCCTCCGGCCGGACCCCAAGGGTTTCAGCAATCTCTGCAAATTCCGCTCGCTTTTCAGAGAGGCCCTCCAGTTTTTTCCGGGCTTGGCCGAGTTTGAAGAAGAGTTTACGCTGGGCCTGGGTCGTTCCGATCTTGACGAGACTCCAGGACTTGATGATGTAATTTTGGATATATGCCCGAATCCACCAGACAGCGTACGAGATGAGGCGATAGCCCTTGTAGGGATCAAACTTCTTCACCGCATGCATGAGGCCGATGTTCCCTTCCTGAACCAAATCAGCCAGTTTGAGCCCGTAATTTCGGTAACCGTTGGCAATTTTCACGACAAAACGCAGATTCGAGACAACGAGTTTCTCCGCAGCCTCCATATCGTTGTACTTTTTGAGTCTCACGGCAAGGCTGAACTCCTCCTCCGCCGTCAGAATCGAAAAACGGTTGATCTCCGCAACATAAACATCGAGCGTCCCTGTAACTGCCGGAACTTGCAAATTTCTTCCTCCTGATATGCCAAAACCGTACCTGCTTATACAAAAATGTTTCCGGGCCGTCAACCCCCTCTTGCGTGAAAACAAGGTTATCCACAAGGAAAAACTTTCCCATCGTCGTCAATAGCCAAACGATATAAAAAATTTCAAAGTACCAATTGTCCGTCACTTCTCCCCAAAAACCGGAGATTCACGATCCGCCTGGGCCATTCTTGACATCGTTCTTCGGCGTGTTTACTTTACTATCCGATGGATGGGTGGAATAAAAACAGGAGGAAACTCACCATGAGATTCGATAAATTCACACTGAAGGTCCAGGAAGCGATTCAGGATGCGCAGGGCTTGGCCGGGCAGAACGGCCACCAGGCGATTGATCCGGAACACCTCCTCGTCTCTTTTCTAAAACGTTCGGAAGGTATCGTTCCCGATATTCTCAAAAAAATGGGCGCCGACCCCGTACGCATCGAACGCGAGCTCGGCAAAGTCCTGGAGAAATTACCGAAGATCGGAGGCGCCGCCGCCGGCCAGACCTACATGACACCTAGGCTGAACCGCGTCCTCGATGCCTCACTCAGCGAAGCGGCGCGCCTCACGGATGAGTACGTCAGCGCGGAGCACCTCCTCGTCGCGATGGCCGATGAAAAAGAGGGACCGCTTGCGAAAATCCTTGCCGCAAATGGCATCACAAAGGATGCAATCTTCAAGGTTCTCGTGGAGATTCGCGGAAACCAGCGCATCACCGACCCCAATCCGGAGGAGAAGTACCAGGCACTCAAGCGCTATGCCCGTGATTTCAACGAACTGGCCCGGAGCGGCTCCTTCGATCCGGTGATCGGGCGGGATGAAGAGATCCGCAGGGTGATGCAGGTTCTTTCCCGCCGGACGAAAAACAACCCTGTCCTGATCGGGGAGCCGGGGGTGGGCAAGACGGCGATTGTCGAGGGCCTGGCCCAGCGGATTATCAACGGGGATGTGCCCGAAAACCTCAAGGACAAAAGGGTTATCGGCCTCGATATCGGCGCCCTTGTTGCGGGAGCGAAGTACCGCGGCGAGTTCGAAGAGCGGCTGAAAGCCGTCCTGAAGGAGGTCACCTCCGCCCAGGGGG
>CAIUXU010000517.1 GCA_903903205.1 uncultured Syntrophobacterales bacterium | reverse complement strand
TCCTCCATCCCGAAAGCGGCCGCCCCCGCTTCCACGAACCGGGTGACGACGGAAAGGTAGGCCGGGCGTGCGGTGAGGCTCAGTTTCAGGGTTCGGTTTCTGGTTTCGTCCATCATTTCTTCTGTTCTCGATCAACGGTTAACCATTTCGCTATTTTATTCGGTTCTTCCCGACGAATCCGGCCAGGGCGCGGACGGAGGCAAAGGCTTCCATGCCCATCTCCTTGCTTTCGATCTTCACCCCGTAATCCTTCTCAAGCATAAGGACCAGTTCCAGCACATCGATGGAATCGATCCCCAGATCTCCTCCGACAAACCGGTCATCGTCGCCAATATCCTCCGGCGTAACGTCCAGCAGGGAGAGGACGCCGATGATTTTGACCTTCAGTTCTGCAATAAGCGCTTCCATTTTTTACCTCTTTTAGATGTTTTCTTCCGGGCGAAAGGCCTGGATGCTGACCACGGCCACCTCCTCCGTTCCCACGCAGACTGTTCCTGCAAAGACGGCATAGCTCTCCATGGCGTAATCCTTCCGGACTTCGGTTATCAGCGTGGCGTGCAGCGGAATGCGCGGCAGCCGGAAATCAGCCGTCTTGATCCCCACCAGCCAGCCCTCTGCCCCTTCCCGTCCGGTCTGCAAACGTTTCCATCCTTCCATAAGGGCCGCCGTCTGGGCGACGAGTTCGATCGTCGCCAGCACATCGACAGACCCATCGCGGTAAAGCGGCCACTCCTCCGTAACAACGGACGACGTGACAGCCGCGTCATCGTCAACGTTCACGACCTCACCGATCAGCCGCATCCGTCCCCGGTGGGGTATCAGCTCCTCAATCTCAATCTCCATGCCCATCCCTTATCCTTGCGGCCCTCATAACAGAAATCCCACCCCTCGGCAAGGCCATGTTGGACATGAGTCATAAAAATCATGTTGACATTTTGGAACAAATAGAGGATTCACCTTAACAATTAACAAACCAAAAGGAGGAAGCACATGAAGCTATCAAAGTTGTGGTTGTTGGTTCTGGCTGTTCTCGTTGCGTTGTCCGGAGTTGCTTTTGCCGGACCGACCCTGGACAATGTCAAAGCAAAAGGGTTTGTTCAGGTGGGTGTCAACGGTGAACTTTTCGGCTTTGGAAAGCCGGATGAAAAAGGCGTATGGCGCGGCCTGGATGTCGATACGGGACGCGCGGTAGCGGCGGCCGTTTTCGGCGATGCCAACAAGATCAAATTCATTCCCCTGACAGCGGTTCAGCGATTCACCGCACTTCAATCCGGAGAAATCGATGTTCTGTGCCGCAACGCCACGCAGACCCTCGGGCGCGACACGGAGCTCGGCCTTGATTTTGCCCAGGTCAACTACTATGACGGTCAGGGTTTTCTGGTTTCCAAGAAGAACAAGAAAGTAAAAAGGGCGAAAGATTTAAATGGCGCAACGGTTTGCGTTCTCCCCGGCACCACCACCGAACTCAATGTCGCCGACTATTTCAGGGTCAACAAGATGAAAATGAAGCCGGTCGTCATTGAAAACAATGCGGAACTGGCCAAGGCCTTTTTTGCCGGAAGATGCGATGTCTTGACCTCCGATGCCTCCCAGCTTGCCGGAACCCGCGCCGTGGCTCCGAAGCCGGATGACTATGTGGTTCTTCCCGATATCATTTCCAAGGAGCCCCTCGCCCCGGCGGTGCGGCATGGCGATAATCAGTGGAAGGACATTGTAAACTATGCCGTGCTGGCCATGATCGAGGCGGAGGATCTTGGCATCGATTCGAAAAATGTTGACGAACAGTTAAAAAGCACAGATCCTAAAGTTCAGCGTTTCCTGGGCGTTACCCCCGGCAATGGAAAGGCGCTGGGACTTGACGAAAAGTGGGCATACAATATCGTCAAGCAGGTTGGCAACTACGGGGAGGTTTTTGAGCGAAGCGTTGGGAAAAACACTCCTCTGCAACTGGAACGCGGCTTGAATGCCCTGTGGAAAAATGGCGGGCTCATGTATTCACCGCCTTTCCGGTAAGAGACATTGATGGCCACGTAGTTTTCTTTGCTGGCTGATGGCAACGGAGCATGGTCTCTGTTGTCATCAGCTCTTTTCATGAGCCATCGCGACTGCTCACAAGTATTTGATGGTCTTTATTTAATATCGACGAGAAATAATGGAAAAAGGCAATCCCGTCATTTCAGCAGAACATACCGCGCAGGGGGCCACCTGGATCAATGACCCGAAGATACGCGCGATCCTGTACCAAATCGCGGTATTAGGAATTGTCGGACTTCTCGGATACTATCTGTTTAACAACACCGTAGAAAATCTCAAGAGACAATCCATTGCGACCGGCTTTGGTTTTTTAAACAAGGAGGCCTCTTTTGAAGTCGGCGAATCCCTGATTTCCTACTCGGCCGCCGATCCGTATATCCGGGCATTGCTGGTCGGTGCGTTGAACACGATTAAGGTTTCATTCGTCGGAATTGTCCTCACCATTATTTTGGGAACCTTTCTGGGCATTGCGCGGCTTTCCAAAAACTGGTTGGTTTCAAAACTTGCGGCTGTATATATCGAGGTGATGCAGGACATCCCGATTTTGCTCCAACTGTTTTTCTGGTACTCCTTTTTTTATGATATTCTGCCTTCGCCGGGAGAGGCTCTGGAACCGCTCAGTGGTATTTTTATGAGCAACCGGGGGCTGGTTATTGCGGTTCCCGAATGGCATCCTGCATACCAATACGTGGCGATGGCTTTTGTTGCAGGAAGTATCGCCGTTTATTTCATGCGCCGCTGGGCGAGAATACGCCAGGAACAGACCGGACAACCTTTCCCCGTTTTTACATTGTCGATCGGAATAATGACCGTGTTGCCCGCCGCAGCCTGGCTTCTTGCAGGGGCGCCTCTCACGATGAGCGTTCCGGAACTGGACGGGTTTAATTTTAAGGGTGGGTTGAACATGAGCCCGGAATTCGCGGCGCTCCTGCTCGGGCTTGTTCTTTATACCGCCGCCTTTGTGGCGGAAATCGTCAGGGCAGGCATTCAGGCCGTCAGCAAGGGGCAAACAGAAGCGGCCATGGCGATAGGGTTGAAACCGGGCCAGGTTCTTAGCCTTGTCATACTGCCCCAGGCTTTGAGGGTCATCATTCCCCCGCTTACAAGTCAGATGTTAAACTTGACCAAGAACAGCTCGCTTGCCGTTGCGATCGGGTTTCCGGACTTTGTTTCCGTTGCCAGCACGACCATCAATCAGACCGGGCAGGCCATCGAGGGGATTTCTCTGATTATGCTTGTATATCTTTGCTTTAGCTTGCTGACATCGCTTTTCATGAACTGGTATAACAAGAAGATGGCTCTTGTGGAAAGATAGATCGCGCCATGGCGAAATCGGGAAAAAACAATATTATTCAAGCAGAGGGATTAAAGGCGCCGGTCATTCGCATCGGGTTGCTGCAGTGGGCAAAAACGAACCTGTTTAACGGGGTTCTTAATTCCATCCTGACGATCGTGACGCTCTTTCTTTTGTATAAGGTTGTTCCGCCCTTTGTGAGATGGGCATTCATCGACAGCCTCTGGTTCTCTTCGGCAGAGCAGTGCCGCGCCGGAAGCGGCGCGTGCTGGTCCATTATCCCGGCCAACATCCGGTTTATCATTTTTGGTTTTTACCCGCACGAACTGCACTGGCGACCGCTTGTCGCAATGATCATGCTGGTCGGCCTGCTCTTTTACAGCAAAAACAGGGACCATTGGAGTCCATCCCTCGGTTACATCTGGATTGCGGGTCTATTGACCATGGGTATTCTCATGAGGGGAGGGCTTTTTGGATTAGCCCCGGTCGAGAGCGACAAATGGGGCGGTTTGCCTCTAACGCTGATGCTCTCTTTTTTCGGGATGTTTGCGGCATATCCGCTCGGGGTTCTCCTCGCGCTGGGGCGGAGATCCAAGATGCCGGCCGTCAAGACGATCTGCATCCTTTATATCGAGCTGATACGAGGGGTTCCGCTCATCAGCCTGCTGTTCATGTCCGCGGTTCTGTTTCCGCTATTCTTCCCGGAGGGATTGACGGTAAACAAAATTATTCGCGCCCAGGCGGCGATCATCCTGTTTACGGCTGCCTACATCGCCGAAGTCGTGAGAGGAGGTCTCCAGGCCATTACAAAAGGTCAGTACGAAGCCGCAGAATCCCTGGGACTCAATTATGTTCAGAAAATGCGGCTCATTGTTCTGCCGCAGGCGCTTAAAATCGTGATTCCGCCAACGGTTGGAATCCTGATTTCGGCTTTCAAGGATACATCCCTTGTCGTGATCATCGCCCTCTACGATGTTCTCAAAACGACAAAATCCGCGCTGGCCAACCCGTCTTGGATGGGGTTCAGTCCCGAGGCCTATCTGTTCGTAGCATTGATCTATTTTGTCTGCTGTTTTTCGATGTCGAATTACAGCCGCCGACTTGAGAAAGAGCTGCATACCTAGAGGCGGCCAGCCACTTTAACACAAGGATGGAAAGATATTATGACCGGCGAAACGTGTAAAACCAGCAGATCTTCTGAAGATAAAATTATTGAAATAGACTGTTTGCATAAATGGTTCGGCGATTTGCATGTCTTGAACGGTATCAGCCTGACCGTTTTCAGAGGTGAACGAATCGTGATCTGCGGCCCTTCTGGTTCGGGGAAATCGACCC
This sequence comes from uncultured Syntrophobacterales bacterium, assembly GCA_903903205.1. Classification (GTDB taxonomy): domain Bacteria; phylum Desulfobacterota; class Syntrophia; order Syntrophales; family UBA5619; genus UBA5619. The sequence goes on along the minus strand of CAIUXU010000517.1, from coordinate 8,161 downwards.
TGATCCGCTGCATCAACCGGCTCGAGGAACATCAGAAGGGGAGAATTATGGTTGACGGGATTGAACTCACCGGCAACCTCAAAAACATCGAAAAAATCCGTGAAGAGGTGGGAATGGTCTTTCAGCATTTCAATCTTTTCCCACACCTGACCATCCTTGAAAACCTGGCGCTCGGTCCGATCTGGGTCAGAAAAGTGCCTAAAAAAGAGGCCGAGGAGACGGCCATGTATTATCTGGAAAAGGTGCATATTGCAGAGCAGGCGAAGAAGCATCCCGGACAGCTTTCCGGTGGCCAGCAGCAGAGGGTGGCGATTGCCCGCAGCCTTTGTATGAAGCCGAAAATCATGCTCTTTGACGAGCCGACATCGGCGCTCGATCCCGAGATGGTGAAAGAGGTTCTGGATGTGATGATCAACCTTGCCGAAGAGGGCATGACCATGATCGTTGTTTCCCATGAAATGGGATTTGCCAAAAGCGTTGCCCACAGGGTTCTGTTTATGGACTTTGGCCAGATTGTTGAGGAAAACACGCCGCAGGTGTTTTTCGATTGTCCGCAGCATGATCGGACCAAACTCTTCCTGAGCCAAATCCTGCATTGATCCGTCACCGTTTCTCCTGTCCATGCGGATACAACGACAGGTTCCCCGGCAAAGCGGTTCTCGGGAGAATTTCATGAATATTCAGCCATTGCTGGCGCGGCGGACGGAGGGGCTAAGGCCCTCCCCAATTCGCAAACTGAACCCGCTGATGCGGATTCCGGGCATGATTTCGCTGGGTGGGGGCTATCCGAACGCGGAGACCTTTGCCCTCACATCCATGGAGGTTGTTTTCAAGAGCGGTCGCAAGCTTCAGATCCGGGACAAATCGATGGATCTTGCCTGTCAGTACGGTCCGACCGATGCCCACGCCGACTTGAAGCCCCATATTATCCAATGGCATTCCGCCAAAGACGGGGTAGAACTGAAAGGAGACCAGATCCAGGTTCTTAACGGCGCGCAGGAAGGCCTCCATACCATGGCCTATCTCTTCCTGGATGAGGGGGACAGCGTCGCCCTGTCAGAACCGGCTTATCCCGGCGCCATGGCCGCTTTCAGGGCATTTACGCAGCGCTTCCTTCCCGTTCCGCTGGATGCTCAGGGGATGATCACAACGGAACTGGAAAGGCTTCTTGCGAAGAGAAAAGCCGCCGGGGAAAGCCTGCCGAAATTCATCTACGAAGTTCCCAACGGAAACAACCCGGCCGGTGTCTCCCTCTCCCTGGAGCGCCGCAGCCATCTGTTGCAGCTCGCATCCAAATACAATCTGCTGATTCTGGAAGACGATCCCTACCAACTGGTCCAGCTTGAAGATCGGAACCTTTTGCCCACAATCCAATCCCTGGATACGGAGGAACGGGTTCTGCGTCTGGACAGTTTCTCCAAGATCTTCGCGCCGGGATTGCGGCTGGGATATGCCTCGGGACAGGCTGATATCATCCGTTATTTTCAGCTCTACAAGCAGGGATCGAATCTGCATACCAGTGCAATGGACCAGGCGCTTTTGGCTGGTTTTCTGGCAAGCCACAGCCATGAAGAGTTCCGCGCGCTGGTCCGCGAAAACTGCAAAATCTACCGACGAAACCGGGATGCCGTCCTTGCCGCGGCCAAAAGAGTGCTGCCTCCCGATATTCGGTACAACATTCCCCAGGCAGGAATGTTCCTCTGGTTTGAACTGCCTGAGCGGTTTGACACCGATCGCATGATGGAGCTGGACGGCGTGGAACTGGGGATTATTTTACTTCCCGGAAGTGCTTTTTCGACGACAGGCGGTCTGAAAAACCATATGCGGGCCAGTTTCAGCATGATCTTGCCGGAGCAGGCCGAAGAGGGCATGATGCGGTTTTTCCGAATGATCGAACGGGAAAGGAAGCGGACGGGCGGTGAGGGGTTATAGCGATTCGGGTGTAAAGGCGACCACATCATCGATCCGCGGCTTGTCGGCGAGAAGCATGACAAGCCGGTCGACACCGAGGGCGATCCCTGCGGAGGGGGACATCCGCGGAAGGGCCTGGAGGAAGCGCTCCGGGATGGGATAGGCAGGGCTGCCTTTCCGCTTACGGTCACGGGAGGCTTCCGCGAAGCGACGCCGCTGTTCCCCGGCATCGACCAGCTCGGAAAAGGCGTTGGCCAGCTCCAGCCCGGCGATGTAGAGTTCAAAACGTTCAGCGATCCCCGGGTCCGTCTCCTTCACCCGTGCCAGGGCGCCATGCTCCACAGGGTAATCGTACAGAAAAACGGGTATCTCCATGCCAAGCTGGGGTTCAATCTCACAGGCGAGGATCTCATCGAAACGGTCCGTCCGCAGCGCCTCGGCAGCGCTGATCGTTGCGTACCGCGCAAAGGCATCCCGGACGGAGATTCTTTCCCAAGGTGCGTTCAGGCTGATTTTCTGCCCCTGCCAGGAAACGACGCCGTCCAAGCTGATTTCGGTAGCAACCGTGGTGATCAAAGCCTCGCAGTCGTCCATCAGGGTCCGGTAATCGACTCCCGCTCGATACCACTCGAGCATCGTAAATTCCGGCAGATGACGGTCACCTCTCTCGCCTGCCCGGAAACATTTGCAGATCTGGAAGATTCGTGAATAACCCGCCGCGAGGAGCCTTTTCATGCACAACTCGGGGGATGTATTCAGGAACCACGTTTCCGTGGCAAAGGCATCGATGTGCAATTCCGGCGCCGGCGCCGGAATTCGGATGGGGGTATCAATTTCAAGAAAATTCCGGTCCTGGAAGAAGCGGCGTATGGCCTGTATAATCCGGGCCCGTAAATGCAGGGCGTCTGCCCGGACTATCAGCCTCCAGGAATCATCCTCAATCATCCCTTAACCCTGGTCAGGTATTCGCCGCTGCGGGTATCGATCCGGATCTTTTCCCCTTCTTCGATGAAAGGGGGAACCTGAAGTTGATAGCCCGTCTGGATGGTTACCGGCTTGGTGTTTCCCGACACGGAATCACCTTTCGCCCAGGGATCGGCCTTGGTAACGATCACGTCGATGAAATTGGGAAGGCTGACGCCGAGTGGCCGGTCCTCGAACAGGAGTATCTCCGCTTCGATGTTGTCGAGCAGGAAATTCTTCGCCTCACCGACCTGATCCTCGCTGAGGAAGATCTGCTCGTAGCTCTCATTGTCCATGAAACAGAACTTTCCCTCCTCCTGATAGAGGTAGGACATCTTCTTTTCCTGCAGGTCGGCCGCTTCAAAGATGTCCACGGAACGGAAAGTTCGCTCGAACTGGTTTCCGTTGATCATGTTCTTTAACTTGCATCGGTAGAGGGCCTGGCCTTTGCCCGGTTTGACGAAATTGAACTCCGTCACGATGTAGGGATCATTTTCCATCTTGATCCGCAGACCTTTTCTCAGATCACTGGCTGTGTACATGGGATCTCATTCTCCTTGTCGAAACACTTTGATTGAACGCCTGGCCGCCTTTTCTTCTTCACGGATGGGTGGAGGAATCTGTCCGCACATTCGGTTCCATTTCCTAATCCAGTTGTTCTGTTTTGTCAAAACAATGTTTATTGCCGCTTCCCCTCCCCGGTTAGAGTTGGATCTTTCCGCTTCCGCCGGGGCAGTCCAGAACGTAGCGGGGCAGACAGAGACCGGAGATGTTTTGCCGCAGACGCTCCATGATCTCCATGCCGGTCGGGATCTCCACCCGGAAATGGTCCGTTCCCTGGACCGGATCGCATTGAAACAGATAGTAGGGACGAATAGAGATTCGCACCAGACCGCAGAGGAGTTCCCGCATCGAATCATAGTTGTCATTCACCCCTTTGAGCAGGACCGACTGATTCCCGATGGGAATCCCTGCCTCAAGAAGCATCTCGCAAGCCCTTGTGGATTCTTCCGTAATCTCACGCGGGTGATTGAACTGCGTGTTAAACCAGAGGGGCCGGTGGCGCTTCAGCATTGCGCAGAGTTCCGGTGTAATCCGCATCGGCAGCGTGACCGGCGCCCGGCTCCCAATGCGGAGGATCTCCACATGGGGAATTGCGCGAAGAGCCCCCAGAAACCAGTCCAGAAGCGGCTCTGAGATCAGCAGGGGATCGCCGCCAGAGACGATCACCTCTCGCAGGGCCGGTGTCCGGGCCACATGATCCACCATCGCCTGCAACCTTTCCCGCTCGCCCCCCGGCTGAGCCGCTCGCCACTTCCGCTTGCGGTTGCAATGCCGACAGTTAACGGCGCAGGTTCCGGTGACGATCGCAAGACAGCGGTCGGGATAGCGGTGGATCAATCCGGGAACAGGCATGTTGCTCTCCTCTGCAAGTGGATCAGGAACTCCGCCCAAAGAGAAGGTGAGCTCTCTGGGATCGGGAAAGCACTGCCGGCGCAGGGGGTCGTTTTCATCGGCAGGATCCATGAGCGACATGTAGTAGGGCGTGATCGCAATGGGGTAGGTCCGGAGCACGGGCCGACACGGGGCGAGTGACGCAACCGGTCTCTGCTGTATGGCGGCCAGTTGTCTCATGGAGCGGATGCGGTTTCGGAACTGCCATTTCCAGTCGTTCCAGTCCACACCGGAAACGCTTTTCAAGGAAAAACCGCCGGTCTCTTTACCCAATGTCATCGTTGGCCACCTTCTTTACGCATCTCCACATCCGAAATCCCAAAACCCTCCGGGCGCCGCTTACCATGTCCCGGAGGAACGGGCAAGAAATGATTTGCTTTGTTTCGACGGATTTTATATTAATGAACCAAACAACCATGAGAAGGGAGGCGGCCAAATGAATACATTATCGCAGGATGAGATCAAGACATTGCTGGGAAAACATCGGGGATTGTGCATTTCGCTTTTTATGCCCACCTTTCGTACTGGAGTCGAGAGTCAGCAGAACCAGATTCGCTTGAGAAACCTGTTGCGCAGCGCGGAAGAAAAACTGCTGGCCGGAGGTCTGCGCCCCCAGGAGATTAAAACCCTGCTGGAACCAGCGCAGGCGCTGCCGGGAAATGTCCTCTTCTGGCGGCGGCAAAGCGACGGTCTGGCGCTCTTTATCTCCGCCGGTTTCTTCCGCTGCTTCTGCCTCCCCGAGGCCTTCGGCGAACTCATCGTCGTCGCCGACCATTTTCACGTCAAGCCTCTGCTGCCGCTTCTCGGCAGCGATAACCGTTTTTATATCCTCGCCCTCAGCCAGAAAGAGGTCCGGCTTCTCGAAGGGACGGAGAAGAATATTCGGGAAATCGAGCTGGAATCGGTTCCGGGAAGCCTCGAAGAGGCGCTCCAGTACGACGAACTCGGAAAACAGATCCGCTTCCACGCCGGTGCGGCGGGAGGCGGAGACCATTCGGCGATGATCTCCGGGCACGGCGCAGAGATCGACGATGCCAAGGACAACCTCTTGAAATACTTCCGCCTGATCGACCGTGGTCTCCACGACCTTCTCAAGGATGAACGGGCGCCTCTCATTCTTGCCGGGGTGGACTATCTCTTCCCCATTTATCGTGAGGCCAATACCTATCCGCGCTTGATTGAAGAGGGAATCCCGGGGAATCCGCAGGGAGCCAGCGCGGAGACCCTCCACCACGCGGCCCTGAAGATTGTCAGCCCCTACTTTCAGAAGGCCGAACACGACGCCGTCGCGCAGTACCGGCAATCTTCGGGAACAGGTCTGACCGCCGCCGACAGCCGTGAGATCGTTCCCGCCGCCCATCATGGACGGGTCGGTCTCCTTTTGGTCGCCTCAGGACGCCAGCAGTGGGGAACCTACAACGGGGAGAGCGGCGCCGTCCAAAGGCATGAGCAGGCAGAGGCTACGAGCGAAGATCTGCTGGAGATAGCAGCCATACAGACTTTCCTGAATGGCGGCACGGTGTTTACGTTGTCTCCGGAAAAGATGCCGGATAAAAGTGATCTGGCTGCTGTGTTCCGCTACTAAGGCGACTCCATTATTTCCAAAGCATCGCCAAAAGCGCTGATAGGCACAACTCATCCTCTCGGTGGCGCATCCAGATAGCAGACTGCTCGTTGGCTTTGCGGGTCGGCCACAACATGGGCGTAGAGCCCGCCCGTCGCCGCCGGCAGGTCGAAGACGCGAACGATCTCCTGGAATCGTTCCGCATCGGGCAGGAGGTCCGTCAGGATATTCGGAAGGTTCTCGAAGACCTCCCGATTAAACTCCGCCTCGGGATCACTTGGATAGACGGGCAGGTAGATGATCTGCGCCTCGACGAGATCGAGGAAGAAATGGGTTCCGTAGGAGACGTCCGGCACCTGCCCCGCCTCCTCCCGCGCCATTTCCACGAGGACCGTCGTGTTGTTGATGTCGGCATAGCTCACGTTCACGCCAAGATTGATATCGCTGCTTCCCCACCGCCCCGGCCCCATCATCAATATTCGCCCCCGCGCCACATCGGGATGCTCGTTGATCCGCCCAACGACGCGGCCAAGCGACCTTTTTACCTCCAGGGAACTGATGACCCCGTACCCGACCGGATCGATGTAGAGGAGGTAGCGGATGGGCGGCGTAACGCCGCCGCTGATTGTCCGACTCGACCGGAAGATGATTCGCTCGGGAGAGATACCCTCGGGAAGCTGAATCCGACCTATCGCGCCGGGAAGCCGCATCGGGCGGCACTGGAGGAGGTTGATCCGGACCCGGCCTTCGGCGTAAACCGCCGCGGTGAATTCCGTATCGATCGGCTGGCCGTAGGCCTTCTCCAGACGGGCCAGCATCTCTCCGATGAAGCCGACGAAGCTGGTTTTGGCGAGGAGGCGGTTGAAGGTGAGGACCATCTCGTCCTCAGTAGCCTCAAGGCGGTTTGTCCAGGGATCTGCGGGATAGCCGTCTTTCATCAGGGAGACGAGGAGGTGGAGATTCGGGTAGTCGCGTCCCTCCAGAACCTCCGCAAGCGGCCTGGTTGTGAAGGCGTTCTCTTCAAGATCGATAAGGTCAACCTCCCACTGGGAGTATTTGGCAATCTTGGCGCCGAACTCGGGCCGCAGATGGGGGTGGCTAACAGCAATCATCCGGGGGTAATCGTTTCCAACCCGGTTGACTGCCCGGGTTCCCAGGCCGAAAACAAGGCGGATCATACCCCGTGCAGGATCGATCCGGTCCGTCCAGGCGTAAGGATTCCGGGAAAAGGCGACACCGGCCAGAATCGGGAAGAAAAACTGCTTGTAAGGCATCCCGGAAACGCGCTGGACGAGGATTGCCATCTGCTCGTCGCTCTCGCCCAGATTCCGGGCGCGGCGGTAGGCCATGGCGTCCGGATTCAGGACACTCGCATATACAAGCTTCACGGCGCAGAGAAACGCTTCAAGCCTCTCTTCCGGTGTCCCCTGGTTGGCACAGTATTCGCTGCGGTACTTGCCGGCAAAGGCGTTCCCGAAGCTGTCCTCCAGCAGGCTGCTGGAGCGGGCGATGATCGGCGCCTGGCCGAAGTAGGCAAGCATGTCGCGGAACTGCTCCATGATCTCCGGTGAAAACCACCCGGCTAAAAAGCGCTTCTCCACCTCGGCGAATTCTTCGTGGGAGATATGCGCGGCGCGGGAGAGATGGAGGCGCAGGCGGAAGAGATCGTTGTTTACGAGGAAGGTGAAAAACACATCCGAACCGATGTAGAAAGAGTCGTGGGCTTCGAGAACCTCTGCAAAGTCGCTCTTGCCCGGTTCAGCGAGAAGTATCCGCCGGGCGATGAGCATCCCCGCCGCCTTCCCGCCGATCCGCCCCGAACCGATGAGACGGTCCCGGATGGAGAAGAGATCGTCGAGTGTGAAATAGGTGTCAACCAGCCGGTTAAACTCGGGATGTGTCCCGATCATCATCCGGGAAAACTCCTGCTTGAGGGCTGCAATCTCCGGCGTTTTTTCGTCAAGATCCAGCCCCGCCTCGTGGTACTGCAAGAGACGCTGGTAAACACTCTCCCAGGGAGCGATTGATTTCGCTTTCACCTGGAGCGGCCTGCGGCGCGCCGACACCGAAAGTGCCGCGGCCTCCCCGCTTCCGAAGACCGGTGTCCACACCCCATCCGCCATCCTGTGGGGGACGAACATCTGGGGAGAGTAGCGGTCCCAAACCTTCAGCGGGTGGAGATACATGCTTCCATCGACCTGGTAAATATCCAGCAGGACCTGTGTGGTGTCCCGGATCCGGGCGACGGCGCTGTGGCTGTGCCGGCCG
>CAIUXU010000516.1 GCA_903903205.1 uncultured Syntrophobacterales bacterium | reverse complement strand
TCTCCATTTCTCATACGAATGTCCATGCGACAGCGATCGTCATGCTTGAACAGTGAGCCACTCGTCAAAAGTCGTCATACCGGTGAAAACCGGTATCCAGTGTTTTTGCAACGCCTGGAAATGTCTGGATTCCGGCTTTCGCCGGAATGACGATTCCCGGGTATTTTCAAATTTTAACGAGAGCATCAACAGTGATAGGACGCGGAATTATTGTGAACACTGAGCGATCAACGATAGTTTTGATATCAAAAGATCCCGCCGAGACCGTCCGGTTCGGGCGGATTCTGGGTGAAGGACTCATAGCGGGCGATGTTGTCGCGCTTACGGGAGAATTGGGATCGGGAAAGACCTGTCTCACCCAGGGCATAGCCTGCGGGCTTGGTGTCCCGGAGAATTATGCGGTCACCTCGCCGACCTTTACGCTGATCAACGAATACCCCGGACGGGAGGCGCCCCTGATCCATATCGACCTCTACCGCCTGCAGGGCGCTCAGGATCTCGCCGATACGGGATTTGAAGAGTACATTTCCGGTGGTGGCGTCATGGTCATTGAATGGGCGGAGAGGATTCCGGAGGCCATTCCGGATGGGGCGCTTTGCGTTGCGTTGACCTATGTGGAAGAGAATATCAGGAAATTGGAACTTTCCGGTAGCCGGGATCGAATCGGTCGCTGGGAAAAGTCACTTAAAGAAGGAGGATGTTAGCAGATGGCTCTGGTGGTTCAGAAGTACGGCGGTACTTCGGTCGGCAATCTCGACAAAATCGCGAATGTTGCGAGGAAGGTGATCCGGACGAAGGAAGAGGGGAACGAAGTCGTCGTCGTTTTGTCGGCGATGTCGGGGGAGACGGATCGTCTGATCCAGCTCGCACAGAAGGCCGCGGATGATCCTGATTCCAGGGAGTACGATTCCCTGATCTCTACCGGTGAGCAGGTTACGGTCACGCTGCTGGCGATTATGCTCAACGGGATGGGATGCCCGGCAAAATCCTTTCTCGGCTTTCAGGTTCGGGTCCATACCGATCAGGCCTTCAAAAAAGCCCGCATCCTGGATGTGGATACGGAGGCGATTCGCGCTGAACTGAAGAAGGGGGTTGTTGTTGTTGTTGCCGGGTTTCAGGGCGTCGATCCGGATAACAACATCACAACGCTTGGGCGGGGAGGATCGGATACCAGCGCCGTTGCTCTTGCTGCCGCGCTTAAGGCCGATGTTTGCGATATCTATACCGATGTGGACGGGGTATATACCACCGATCCCAACATCTGCAGCAACGCCCGGAGGCTGGACCAGATCACCTACGATGAGATGCTGGAGATGGCAAGAGCCGGCGCCAAGGTGCTCCAGCCGCGCTCCGTCGAGCTGGCCAAAAAGTTCAATGTGCCGGTTTATGTAAAGTCTTCATTCACGGATGAAGGGGGAACTTTGGTGACCAAGGAGGTGAAGAAGATGGAGAAGGAAGTGGTGTCCGGCGTAACCTATGATCGGGATCAGGCAAAAATCACGGTGATTCATGTTCCGGACCAGCCCGGTGTGGCGGCCCGGCTCTTTATGCCCCTTTCCGAAAAAAACATTGTCGTCGATATGATCATTCAGAATGCGAGCATCCAGGGGCATACGGATCTCACCTTTACGGTTTCCCGGAAGGACATTCGTGAAGCGAAACAGATCATTTCCGATGTGGTTCGGGAAGTGGGCGCAGAAAAGCTGGAAGTTGACGACAACGTAGCGAAGGTTTCCATCATCGGCGTCGGTATGATCAGCCACTCCGGCGTCGCGGCCCGGATGTTTGATACGCTTGCCCGCGAGGGGATCAACATCATGATGATCAGCACGTCCGAGATCAAGGTCTCCTGTGTCGTGGAAGCGAAATATACGGAACTGGCTGTTACGGTTCTGCATGATGCCTTTGGTCTGGGGAAGGATGCCTGAAATGTCTGTTTCCGAGGGACAGAAGCTGGGCGCCCTGACGGTTCTGGCGCTCTGCCTGTTCTATTACGGATTCACCCTTTTCGATGCCCGGCAGCCGGTTTTAGAATCGCCTCTTCCGTGGGGACGCCAGAATTTGGAAAGCGTGGCAATCGAGGTCCGGGGGAGCCAGCCGGAGGGAATCTATTTTATGCCGAAAGGGGTGGCATTGGATCAAATATCCAAAGTCGCTGGCGGGGAGAGCTTTCCGAAAAGTGTCCCCCGAAACGCTGAAAGTTTGCGCAGCCAGGATCGGTTGATTTCAGACGGCGCCCTGCTGCTGATCTCTCCCACGGGAGAAGTGACGGTGGATGAAATCTCCGCCGCAAGGAGGCTTGCGCTCGGTCTGCGACTGGATCTCAACCACTCCTCGGAGGCGGATCTTGCTCTGGTGCCTGGCATTGGCGACCGAATGGCAGCGCAGATCATGCAGTTGCGCCTGGAGAAGGGGGAATTCCGCGATCTTTCGGACCTCACGGCCGTGCCGGGTATTAAGGAAAAAAAATTGAACAGCCTGAAGAATTATCTGATGGTCAGGCGCACTAAAAAAAGTGCTGAGGACTGAGTAAAACCATATCCCCGATAAAAGAATTCGGGGATGACAAAAGTGGAAGCGCTCCGCTCGGGGATGACAAAAACACTCAGCACTATGTTTTCAAGGGGTTCCGTTTTTTCGGCTGTACTGGTCGAACAAACTTAATACGCGCTTCACGTAGGTCTGCGTCTCCCGATAGGGGGGGATGCGGTTGTTGTTCCTCATGACGGCGTTTTCGCCCGCATTGTATGCCGCGAGGACGAGGGGGAGATTGCCGTTGAAGAGATTCATGAGGTAGCGAAGATAGCGGACACCGCCGTCGATATTGGATTCTGGATGGAAGGAATCCCGGACCTGCAGCGAGGTCGCCGTGGCCGGCATGAGTTGCATCAGGCCTTGGGCTCCGACCGGTGAGACGGCCCGGTGGTTGAAGTTCGATTCCGCCTTGATGACGGCTTTGACCAGCGAGGAGTCCACCCGGTATTTTGACGAAGCCTTGGCGATCAGATCATCGTATCCGGATATATCCCCTTTCAACTGGATGATAACCCTTTTTTCCTTCATCACGAGAACATAGGGAACCCCGTGCTCCGTGGGAACGTTGGTCAGATGGATGACTCCTTCAGAATCCGTGTACTTGTAGATATCCGCATGGCAGGAAGGGGCGGTGAGGAGCATAAGGCTCAATACAAGCGATAGCAGAAATATTTTCGGGATTATAATTTTTCCTGGATGACCTGTTGCCGTCATGCTTCCTCCGTGATTATGGTTAATATACTTGAACCATTTCAGGAATTCAAGGATTTTATCCCGCCTCTGAAGACTCTAATCTTCCGTTGTTGATTTTGCGAGGATATTCCGCTATAGAGTCTGCGGGAAAGAATCCTATCCGTCAACCGAGGTGTTAATATGCCGCTTGTTACGTTTTATTTTCAGCTTCACCAGCCGTTCAGGCTCCATCCGGAACGGGGCAAGTTTCTCTGGGATGAGAAGAATCGGGAGATATTCATAAAGGTTGCCGATAAGTGCTATCTCCCGGCGACGCAGATGTTTACGGAGCTGATTACCGCCTATCCTTCATTCAAGATCACCTTGTCCATGTCGGGGACCTTCCTGGAGCAGGCGCAACTTTACCGGCCCGATGTAATCCGCGCGCTTCAGGATCTGCTGGATGCGGGAGAAAAAAATGCCCAGGTCGAGTTCCTGGATGAGACCTATTACCACTCCCTGACCAGCCTCTTCGAAGATCCGCTTCGGATGGAGTTCCGGGAACAGGCCTCCCTCCACCGGGAGATGATGAAAAGGCTCTTCGGAATCTTTCCGACATCGTTCAGGAACACCGAACTGATGTACAACAACCCGATCGCAGAAGCGGTGGCCGACATGGGCTACCAGTCGATCCTCTGTGAGAAGCGGGATGACATGTTCAGCGGAGAAGGAGAAGGGGAGACCATCTCCCCCAACGCTGTTTTCCGCGCCAGGGATACGAATCTCATTGTCATCCCCCGGAACCGGGAGCTGAGCGATGACATCGCCTTTCGCTTTCCCCATACGCCGATCAAACCGGAGACCTATGCGCAGTACATAGCCCAGGTTGACGGCGAGGCGGTCATGCTGGGCTATGATTTCGAGCACATCGGCGAGCACATCTGGAGCAACCTCGGGATTTTCGATTTCTGGAGGGGTCTCCCGAAGGCGTTGCAGAAACATGAAAGCATCGTCGCAGCGACGCCGACCGAGATTGCCCAGAGGTTCAAGGATGCGCCGTGCCCGACCGTAAGCATCCACGGGCTGGCCACATCCTCCTGGGCGGATGTCGGCAGGAACACCTTTGGCTGGCTGGGCAACCCCACGCAATATGAGCTGTTTCAGGACATCGAGCGCATGGAAACGGCGGCGCGACGGGCGGGGAGCGAATACCTGACACAGTGGCGGCAGTTGACCACTTCCGACCACGTCTATTTTCTCCACGAGCGGCTCGGAGAGGATCATGCGGTCCATTCCTACTTCAACCCCTATGAGAACTCGATTGCCCGGCCGACGCATGTTTTGACACGGAAAATCGATGACCTGGAGACGCTCATCCGGCGTTTTGTTGTCCTAAAAAAAAAGGAAACAACGGCCATCCTGATCATCTCTCCGGAGACGGGAAGACTACCTGAAGACATGGGCGCACTTGCCCGCTTTGTCTCCGGGAAGAGCGGGGGACAAGGGGAGGTGATTTCCGCGCTTTGCGAAGGGCTTACCGAACGGGGGCTCGATGTCCATCTGGCACTACTCAACCTGAAGAAGCGGTTTCAGCGGGAGGCGCAGATGAACGAGCTTCAGTGGCGGGAAGTGCGCTACAAGATCGATTCCGAGAAGATCCATCTGGTCAGCTCTTCGGTCTTTGCCGACAACCTGAGCGCCTACTCGGGTGACCCGATCCTGACGGCGGTGGAATTCCAGAGGGAAATCGTGAACAACGTCATCAAGGCGGTGAGGGCGCGCAACGAGGGGAGGCTGATCATTCACAGCCACGACTGGATGGCCGGGGGGGTGATTACCGCCTACGCCAACGCGACCGGCCTGCCCATCCTCCATACGGTCCACAATGTTTTCACGGCCTGCCTTCCGCTGGACCTGCTGGGCGGGATCAATCTTGGCAGCATTTCCGATCGCCTCTATTTTACGGATAGTTATGGGAAGGCGTGTGTTGACTGCCAGGCGACTGCGATCAAGAATGCCACCATGATCAATTTCGTCGGCGAGAAATTCCTGCGGGAAGTTGTCGATGACTACTTTCTGGATCGCGATCTTGTGCCGCCGAGTGTTCGCCATGAAGTCAAGGAGAAATACGCCCACGGCACTGCCCGGTCGATCATCAATGCACCTTCATCGCTGATGTATCCTGAGCGTTGCAGGGCTCTGGTTCGGAAGTACGGACCGGATGACAACGTGCTGGAGGCAAAGCGGGAGAATCTTGTTGCTTTTCAGAACAGGACCGGTCTGACCGTCAATCCCGATGCGCTGCTCTATTTCTGGCCATCGCGTTTGGACCCTTTCCAGAAAGGGGTCGAGCTCCTCGAAGATATCTGTGTTTCATTTACGAAATGGCATCCGGAGGTGCAGATCGCCATCGTGGCGGACGGGATCAACAATGACCGGACGCATGCGGATATCCTGGGCGGGATAGCCTGGGATTCCGGTGGCCAGATTACCTACCATCCCTTCAACGAGGAACTTTCCCTTCTGGGATACGCCGCTGCCTGCGACGTTTTTGGCGCATCTCTCTATGAACCCTGCGGCCAGATCGATCAGGTGGGCAATCTCTTCGGAGCGACGGCAACCAACCGGGATACCGGCGGCTACCACGACAAGATCCGGGAATTACGAATCAAGGCGGATGGCGCACCGCAGGATGTCGGCAACGGGTTTCTTTTCAGGGATTACGATCCCGGAGGTCTCTGGTATGCACTGGAAAGGAGCCTGGTTTTTCACCAGATGCCTTTCGGTGTTCGTGAAAAGCAGGTTAAGCGGATCATGCGGGAGGCGCGTGAACAATACAGCCTCGGCCACATGGTAGCCGAATACATCCGGATTTACGAAAAACTAAACGGCGCCCGGCCGCTTATTTGATAAAGTTCGGTGCGTTACGCTTCGCTAACACACCCTACGGTTATGTAGGGTGCGTCGTGACGCACCGATTAAAGCTCATTCCCCAGCACTATGTTTAAAGCTCCGCCGGACGCGATCCGCGATCTCCCGAACATGCCGCATTGCCTCGTCTTCGTCGATTGTCAGGAGTTTTCGGTTCTGCATGACGATCTTGCCGTTGATGAGGACCGTATCCACGTCCGCGCCATTCACCGCATAGACCAGGTGGGAGTATTCGTCATACATGGGCGTCAGGTGTGGTTTGTTCATATCCAGAATGCACAGATCCGCCTTTTTCCCCACCTCCAGGGCGCCGATCAGAGAATCGAGACCCAAAGCCCTGGCGCCGTTACAGGTCGCCATCCGGACGACGGTACGGGCGGACATGAGCGTAGGATCGAGACGGGCCGATTTTTCCAATTTGGCTGCCGTATCCATCTCCTGGAACATGTCAAGATTGTTGTTGCTGGCGCAGCCGTCTGTTCCCAGGCCAACGACAACCCCTTTTTTTAGCATGGCGGAGATGGAGGCGACGCCGGAGGCCAGCTTCATATTGCTCTCCGGGTTGTGGACAACCTTGCAGCCGCAATCGGCAAAGAGGGCAATATCCGCCTCGTCCATCACGACGCAGTGAAATGCGATAAACCGCTCATCCAGCAGGCCGATCTCATGAAGGAATTGGGTCGCCGGCTTGCCGAATTTTTCTCTCAACCGCTTTGCCTCCGCCATGTTTTCCAGAAGGTGTGTCCCCGGTGGAATATGATAGAGGTCTGCCAGTGCTTTGGATGCGATCAGAAGTTCCGGTGAACAGGTATAGAGGGAGTGGGGTTCCACCATGATGTTGATGAG
>CAIUXU010000515.1 GCA_903903205.1 uncultured Syntrophobacterales bacterium | reverse complement strand
GGTCCGTCCCTTGATCCGCTCGATCCGCCGGTGGGTCCGGCCGCAGGGACAGGGGCCGGGAATGATCCGGGTGAGATCCTTCGTCCGGTAGCGGAGGATGGGCATCCCGGCGCGGACGAGCGTGGTCGCGACCAGTTCTCCCTCTTCGCCTTCGGGAAGCGGTCTCTGGGTCACGGGATCGATGATTTCGATGATGTAGTTGTCCTCCCAGATGTGCATCCCGTTCTGCTCCGGACACTCGAAGGCCATGCCGGGGCCGTTCATCTCGGAGAGCCCATAGGAATTGAAGCTTTTGAAACCATAGAACTCCTCAATCTTCTGGCGCATCTTCTCCGAATGGGGTTCAGCGCCGAGGAAGGCCAGCTTCAGCTTCGTGTCCCGCCTTGGATCAACGCCGACCTCCGTGAAAACCGCCGCAAGGTGCAGGGCGTAACTGGGGATAATATGGATCGCTGTCGTCTCGAAATCCCGCATCAACTGGATCTGGCGCTTGCTGTTCCCTGCCCCGGCGGGAATCACGAGCGCCCCTATCTTCTCCGCGCCGTAGTGGAAACCGAGGCCCCCGGTGAATAGGCCATAGGTCATCATGTTCTGAAAGACGTCGGAGCGCCGCATGCCGGCCATGTGCAGGGAGCGGGCGAGAAGGTTCGTCCATGCAGCGATGTCGTTTGCCGTATGAAAGATCACCGTCGCCCGGCCGGTTGTCCCGGAAGAGGAGTGCATCCGGATCAGATCGTCGCGGGAGCAGGCAAGAAAACCATAAGGCCATCCTTCCCGGAGATCCTCTTTGTTGGTCAGTGGCAGCCTCTCCAGATCGGCTACTGTCCGGATATCTTCGCTATCCAGACCCATTTCCGCAAAACATTTCCCGTAGTGGACCGATTTCTTCGCCCGTTGCAGGGTTTCCCGGAGCCTTGCCGCCTGCATCCGTTCAAGCACCTCCCGGTCCATCGTTTCAATCTCTTTTTCCCAATACATGCCGCGCCTCCGCCATTGTGTAGGGTGCGTCTTGACGCACCGGGCCTTTTTCTGGTGCTCTATATTACGTTCATAGCCTTTGCGCAAGATAGATATAGACCGGAAGCGGGGAACTCATCTTGATCTCCCTGAACTCCTTCAATATCTCTCTTCTGTGCGAGGTCCCGATCAATGGCGAAAGGTAAACGGCGCCTTTCCCCCTCGCCGTGGTCTCTGTCGCAAGGACCACCTTGATCGCCTCGGTATGCCGGAAGGGAAGATCCGCGCCCAGTACAAAGTTACAGCTCACCGCAATGTTGGCCCGGCTGCGGTTGATGGACTGCATTTTCCGGAACGCTTCGCGCACCCGTTCCGCCTGCAGCGGCTTGCCCAACCGATCGAGCATCTCCTGATCGAAAGATTCCAACCCCACATTGATCGACGTGCGGTAGGGCAGATGGTCCAGTCGATCCAGCAGGGAATCACTCGCCGCCAGAAAAGAATCCACACTCCCGAACATGAAGAGGTTGGGCCGCCCCCGATGGTAAGAGGCGGAGAGGTTCAGGATGTCGTAAGCCATCCCGGCGGCGTTGACCAGCAGCTCCTCTCCCGCCGCCAGCGCATCGTTCTGCCCCAGCATCAGCGAGTTGTAATTGATCAGGTCGTCGCCATAAAAATCTTTCAGGGAACGAATCTGCGCGGCGATGTTGTGCGGGCTTCGCACCCGGAAATCGCCTGCCGTCTTGAATAGGCAAAACCGGCAGTTGTACGCACAGCCCTCGGTCAGAATCAGCGGAATAACTTCATAATCGACGTCGATCGTCTCGGGCGGCAGTATCGGCAGATTCGCGCCCATAATCCGGCGCAGTTTACCCGCCTCCGCCGCCAGCGCCTCCCTGTTCATGGCTGAAACCCGCCGCAGGAATTCCCGCGGCCTCTCGCAGGAAGCCTCTTTCGCCAGCCTTCCCAGCTCGATGGCCAGTGCATCGAAGTTCTCCAGCGCCTGCCGCACCGGAGGGCCCTGCAATGGATTTTCCTCAAAAAGATCGGATTCATAGATGCCGTTGTACGGCACGTAGTAATTCTTGATCAGGTCATAAGTGGATTCGTAACCGTGGACCCCGTAATAGATGAGGTCGTTGCCATCGGTTCTTTTCAGCGCCTCCTGGGGATCGGGCCACACACGCGACCCGCCGGAAACCCTCTTCAATCCCCCGCGCAGATTGAAATCATACCGGTATTCCCGCCAGTTCAGCTTGACGGGGATGCCGTACCACACAGGAAAGCTGAACTTCCCCCAGTCATCCCGACCGGCGCAGTCGAAGATAACCTCCAGATCCTCCAGTTGATAACGTTCCATCTATCTCTTCAACACCGCGATCACATCCGCAGGATTGCCGGTTACAACGGGCTGCTGCTCTGTGCCGGTGAGGCGCCGGGCCATGTAGGGAACCTGTTCTTTCAGATAGTTATCAATCTCGCCGACTGTAATCTTGAGGTCTTTGTTGATATCGGCCTCGCCCTGGAGACCTTTCAGAAAGTAATAGGTGAAGAGGGAATGCCGCTTCTCGCGGTACCAGGTGGAAACCTGATCGACGGCGGCGCTGGTGATCAGTACGGCATTGGCCGGCCCCTGAAACTCCTTCTTCACCTTGACCAGGGCCGGGCTGATATCCTTGAAAAGAAGCCCCTTTTCAGAATTTCCGGAGAAGCAGGCGTCGAGCACGACGGTCATCTTCTTCGCCGGGATTTTCGCCAGGTTGTCGTAAAAGGTCTGAAGGCGGTAGCCGTTCGATTTCAGGTCACGAGGGTTGGCGTCCACCGGCACGAAGTAGGCCTCGCTGGTCTCCAGGTCGGGCGCGCCATGTCCCACGTAATAGACAAAAACAGAGGATGTCTTCTCCTTCACGAAGCGGAAGAGCTTTCCCCGGTGGTCCCGTTCTCCGCCGAAAAATTCATTGAACTTGCTTAGGGTCGCATCCTCGGCATAGAGGATATTTTCCGGATCGTACCCCATCGTCCGGATCAGGTACTCCCTCATTACTTGCGCATCGCGGTTAGCGAACTCTACGTTCGGCGAACCGGAGGCGGCATAATTGCGGTTGCCGATAATCACGGCCACGTCGAATTTGCCGGCTTTCTGTCCCAGCGGGATATTCAAATCCACATCGACGCTCAAGCCGCCGGTCAGTTGAATATCGACCTGCTTTGGCACATCCTTGCCCTTGACGACGACCTCTTCAATCGTTTTCTGCGGGGCGTTCATCACCAACGCCAGCGCTTTTTCGGTCTTGAACCGGGGTCGCGCCTCGCCGAGGCTGACGGTCACCGGGATCTTTTCGCCGCCGCCGATGCGGTTGTTCGTGTAGAACATGAATTTGAAATCCTTGAACTTTCCTGAAGGGAGGCCGCCCAGATCAAAATGGGTCAGGCTGTCGCCGCCGACAAAGACATTCGCCCCGATCTTCACATCGGCAAAGACATCCCGGGCATCGCCCTGGCCGATGTTCTGCACCCGCACCGTCAGCTCCACAATCTCCATCGGCTCCACGCGACCATTGCCGTTCTGGTCGTTCACCCCCATATCGGCCACGACGAGCTCCGGCGGCGCAAAAGCCTTCGCCTGAAAAGAGAGCTTCAGCGGGTTGGGATCGAAGCCGTTGGCCTCCTTGATGTCCACCGCCAGGCTGACGCCGGATGTCGGCAAATCCTCCGTGGCCGTAAGGGCGACCTCCTTTTTCACCGTACCACCCGCAGCCACCGTCCCGATCAGGATGCTTCGTTCGAACGTCAAGCCGTTTACCTTGGGCTGAATGGTCAGCTCCGCCCGACAGTCGAAGGCGTCCCCCTTGCCCTGGTTCCGGACCGTGATGATCAACCTCCCGGTCTCCCCGGCGTCAAGGATGTTGTTCCCCGAAGACTCGGAGAATTGCACGGAGGCCGTCAGATTAGGCGGCACAGGCGAAACGGTGATCCGCAGTCGGCCCTTCTCTGCCGCTGCGGTTGTCGCCATCAACAGGATGGTTGCCGCAATGAGCATCTTTTTCATTTTTATGGCCCTCCTCACGGGATGATCATCAAACTGCAGACGTAGGGTGCGTTAGGCGGCAGCCGTAACGCACCGGTCTGCATAATCACTTGCGAGATCCTTTAATAAGTCCTTGACAGTTCCGCACTTGGTCGTCTTTTTCCTGAAACCGGCCATAGCTGTTTTTGCCCTCTTGGCGATGGCCTCTCTTTTTGCCTCGATCAACTGCTTCTTGATCACTTCCGCAGCATATTCCTTATCATCAAGAGGCAAATGGATAAATTCATCGATCAGGTTGTTCACCGTAGCTGTGCTCATCGATTGCACCTCCTCATATCCGCTTTCACTTTTATTGCACTAACCATTATCTTCAATAACAACCCCCGTTTTTTCAACCTCTTCACCAAAACCGGATCGATCCTCACCGCGGATAAAAAGGTGGGGTTCGATCAGCACATCGAGGTCCATCGCGACATGGTAAAGCCTGGACATCAGCGTCAGGTAATCCACGTTGTCGTCCAATCGGTCCATGAAAAGACCGATATCGATATCGCTGTGTTCCTTCGGACTGCCATTGGCGTAGGAACCGAACAATACCGCCTTGTCGAATTTCACGACATCTCTGGCGGCGGTTGCGTAACGTTCTGCTTTTCTTTGAGCTTCTCGTTGATCCATGCGCGCAATGTAAACCATGCCCCTGCAAATATCAAGATGTTATGCGGTTTCAACACGTAGGGTGCGTTAGCGAAGCGTAACGCACCGATCCATCTCAATCTTGATCATTCCTTCCCCGTCCCTTCGGCGATTTTCGGCTCGACACCCGCACCCCAACCGATATCATAGCCTCCCTGCGTAACAAACCGGTGAAACGTGGAATAGGGCCAATCTCCGGGGGATTTGCAAAGCCCGTGTTTTACCGGATTGTAATGGATATAATCGCAATGTGCGGCATAATCGCGCTCATCACGGATCGTATGTTCCCAAAACCGCCGTTGCCAAAGATCGCTTTCCCTGCGTTTCAAACGCGAAGCGTTCCGGTGCGTTACGCTGTCACTAACACACCCTACATTTCCTACATCTATATCTGTTTCTTCGAAGGTTTCTGCGCATTTACGGGAGACACTTGCCTTGATCAGCCGCCAGCGAATGGAAAAATCATGGTCGTCCTCCGGCAGCTCCCAGAGGCAGTGCATGTGGTCCGGCAATAGCACCCAGGCATCGACGGCAAAGGGTCTCTTGGCCCGGACCTCCTGAATGGCCATCCGTAAAGAAATCCTTGCATTTTCGGTGCATAGCCAAGGCCGTCGCCCGTGGGTAACAACGGTAAAGAAGAATGTTCCGCCGGAAAGGAAGTTCCTTTTATAATTAGGCATGGCGATTCCGCAGTCTTTGGTTCATGTGCTTTAACTTCGGGTTGTTGCGTTGCGGTGCGTTACGCTTCGCTAACGCACCCTACATTGTATGCATGTCCGCCTTCCGCCTTGTGTAGGGTGCGTTAGGCGGCAGCCGTAACGCACCGTTTCCAAAAAATGCAGCCGACTGGGGCTAACGCCCCTTTACCCTCGCCATTAGAAAATAGAAAATAAGAACTCAGCAAATAATTATGGGGCCGACAAGGACAAACGAAACCCAACGCTGCTGTTCCGGTTCACCGGCGCATTCCAGTTTCGGGTCGCCGTGCGGACATCCTCTTGATTGCTGTCCCAGGAACCGCCACGGAGGACACGATACTGGCCGCTGGATGGCCCACGGGGATTATTCCTCGGACTTTCACCGTAATATTTCTCTCCGTACCAGTCCTGACACCACTCCCAACCGTTTCCCGTCATGTCATAAAGCCCCAGACCATTCGAAGTTTTCCCCCCCACCGAATGGGTACTGCTTCCGGAGTTGGCAATGTACCAGGCGTAGTCACCCAGCCCGGAGTCATTGCTCATCCCGGCATACTTCTCCTTCTTACCGCCACTCCGCGCCGCATACTCCCACTCCGACTCTGTCGGCAGGCGATAACTCTTCCCCGTTTTTTCGTTCAATCTCACAATAAAGTCCTGAGTATCATTCCAGTTTACCTGTTCCACTGGACAATTATCAGTTTTACCGAACCATGAAGTATTTTTTGATGGATTGCTTCCCATCACCGCCTGCCATTGCCTCTGCGTCACCACATATTTCCCCATGTAGAAATCACTGACGCAGACGTTGTGAATCGGCTTTTCATCTCCCGAGCCGCCGCCGAAAGTATCCCCCATCTCATAACAGCCACCCTTCACGAAGACAAATTCCATGCCTGTGGTCGCATCGGTGAAGGATTGGCCGCCTGCTGTAATCTCCCAGGCAATTTCCGAGTTCAGGCCGCGCGGGAAATCCTGCAGCACGTTCCACCAGATCACCTTGCCCCGGCCGGGTTTGACCTTGCCTACGTCGCCTTCGAGGTGCAGATCGTCAGTC
>CAIUXU010000514.1 GCA_903903205.1 uncultured Syntrophobacterales bacterium | reverse complement strand
GGGAAAAAAGGGGGACAGCTCCCGATTTTTGCAGCAAAATTCGGGAGCTGTCCCCCCTTTTTCCTGTCCCCCCTTTTTGCATCACAGCGGGATCGTCCCGTGTTTCTTGCCGGGCCGCAGCTCAACTTTTCCCTTCAACTGGCCAAATGCCCCGATCAGATAGGAGCGCAGCACCTTCGGCTCGACAATGGCGTCGATCCATCCCTCCTCGGCCGCCATATAGGGATTGGCAAACTTCTGCCGGTATTCATTCACTTTCTGGATCCTCATCTGTTTCGGGTCTTCTGCCTGTGAGATCTCCTCCTTGAAAATAACATTGGCGGCCGCTTCGGGTCCCATGATGGCGATTTCTGCCGTCGTCAGGGCGATGGTAAAGTCCGTCCCCACCAGTTTCGATACAGCCATACCCGACATGGCGCCGCCGTAAATTTTTCTTACGATAACGGAGACTCTGGGCACGACGGCCTCGCAATAGGCATAGAGTGTTTTCGCGCCATGCCGGATGATACCGCCGTATTCCTGCTGCTTGCCCGGCAGATAGCCGGGACAGTCCACCAGGTTCAGGATGGGAATGTTGAAGGCGTCGCAAAACCGGATGAAACGAGCCGATTTGTCCGAAGCGTCGATATCCAGACAGCCGGCGCTGACCATGGGTTGGTTGGCGATAACGCCAATACTGCTTCGGTTCAACCGGATAAAGCCGATGATGATGTTCTTCGCAAAACCCTCCTGGATCTCAAAAAAATCATTGTGATCCGCGACGAGCCGGATGATCCGCTTCATGTCGTAAGCCCTTTGCGGATTGTCCGGAATGATCCCTTCGATCTCTCCCGTCAGGCGATCGGGATCATCCGGGGATGACCCGCTGGGCGCCGCTTCCCGGTAGTTGGCCGGAAGAAAACTCAGCAGCTTTTTCACCTGTTCAAAGCACTCCTGCTCGCTTTTGGCCACCAGATGCGCCACGCCGCTCTTCTCGCTGTGGATCCGGGCGCCTCCAAGCTCTTCCGCCGTCACCTCTTCCCCGGTTACGGCCTTGATCACGTTCGGTCCCGTAATGTGCATCTTGCTGATCCCGTCCACCATAAACACAAAATCACACAAGGCGGGCGAATAGACCGCCCCGCCGGCGCAGGGGCCCAGTATCAGCGCGAATTGCGGTACTATCCCGGATGCAACGGTATTGCGAAAGAAAATGGAGCCGTACTGTCCCAGCCCTTCCTGAATCCTGGCGCCGCCGGAATCGATCAACCCGATGATCGGTGCGCCGACCTTGATGGCCAGATCCATGACATGACAGATTTTGCTTGCATGGGCCTTCCCGAGTGATCCCCCCATGACCGTAAAATCCTGCGAATAGAGATAAACCTGCCGGCCGGCGATCTTTCCGGAACCCGTGACCACGCCATCGCCGTAATATTTTTCCTTCTCCATGCCGAACTTGCTGCTCTGATGGGTCACGAACATTTCAAGCTCCATGAAACTTCCCGGATCAACGAGCAGATCAATCCTTTCCCTGGCGCTGAATTTTCCGCGCTGGTGCTGCTTGTCGATCTGTTTTTGACCTCCGCCCAGGCGGGCAAGGTCCTCCTTCTCCTTCAATGATTCATTGATCTCTTTCAATATCTTCCCTCTCAAAAAATAGTATTGAGGACTGAGTGCGTAGGGTGTGTTAGCGAAGCGTAACGCACCGGAACAAATGGTGCGTCTTGACGCACCCTACATGTCTCATGTCGGCCGATCCAGCCCCGTTACCACCTGCGAACGGATCATCCGCGGCAGCATCAGATGGTGCTGCGGGCAGATCGACCGGGGATTCTGATAGACACCGTTCGCAAAGGCCACGATATAGCCCCGGATCGCCTCAAACCGCACCACTTCATCTACGAAACCCTTCTTGGCGCAGTAGATCGGCTGCGAGGTCTTCCGGTAGTGGTCGACCATCTCATTCATCTTGTCAATCACCGGTCCGAGCGGCTGGCCGGCATCCTTCTCCTTAACAAGCCGCCGTGCATAGCTGGCGGCGGCAGCGGTCTCCCCGTGCATCACGTTGATCTCCGTGGCAGCCGTTCCCAGCGTAAAGGCGTTGTTGTTGTTCGCTGTGGGACCGCCCATCACGTAATGGGCTGCCGCCGTCCCTTTTCTCAGGACCACGAGCATCATGGGCAGGTCCGTCTGTTCAATCGAATAGATCAGCGACTGCCCCAAACCCAGGAGTTCCGCCTTCTCGGCAACATCCCCCACATCAATTCCTGAGGTGTCCTGAAACCAGATCACCGGAATCCGGTCGCGGCCGCACTGGGTTACGAACTCATTCATCTTGATCAACCCCTGGCGGTAAAGCTTCCCCCCGACGCCGCCGTAGGCATTGGTGTATTCTGGATAATTCGGCAGAAGTCCCTGGCGGTTCCCGATTACGGCCATCAGGAAACCGTCGATCTTTACCAGGCCGGTATAGACCTCCGGACCATAGCCCGGCCGGAATTCGAGATGCTCGGAGTTGTCCACGAGTCGCGCCAGGACATTGTCAAAGTCGTAGACCGATTTTGTATTGATGGGCACGAGAAAGGGGAGCTCCGCCGGGGCATACTTCGGCTCGGCGGGGGGGGCAACCCGGAAAAACCGCGGGTTGTAGGCGGGCATCTCCGCCATGTACTCCTTCAGGGCATCGAGGACCTGCGTCTCCGTGTCGAAGACCATCCGGAAGAATCCCGTTTGATCGTGGTGGACCTTCACGCTCCCCGGCGGTACGGACTTGAAATGCCTTGTGGCCTCGATGAGCTCCTCCGCCCCCTGCTCGTCGAAGGCCCCCTTGGGGCTCATGCCGCTCACGATGCCACCGCCGCCGACAGCAATGTTGGCATTTTTGTGGGCCAGGAGGATCGTGGGGCTGATCCCCTGATACCCGCCGCCCGCGGGGTTCGTCCCGTAGATACCCGCGATCACCGGGATCCCCATCTGCTCCAGTTCGGCGTGGCGGAAAAAGCAGGTCCCCTGGCCGCGGCGATTCGCGTAGACCTTCTCCTGTTCCGGCAGCTTCACCCCGGAGCAGTTCACCAGCCAGACCAGGGGCAGGTTCATAATTTTTGCAATGTCCGTCACGCGCAGGTTGTTGTCCGCCTGACCGGCGATCCAGGCCCCGGCAATCCATTTGTTGTTGAACCCGATCAGGATGCACCACTTCCCCCCGATCCGGGCCAGCCCGTCCACCACCCCGGTGCTCCCCGACTCTTCGCTCTCCGGATCGTAGATCGTGTGCAGGGGACGGAAGGTCCCCGGATCTACCAGATACTCGATCCGCTCCCAGACCGTCATCTCGCCCCGTTTGTGGACCAGATCGACCGGGATGCCCACGTTTTTGATCCGTTCCTCTTCCGCTTCGACCGCCTTCATCACCTCCTCGATCTGGGCGACGTTCTCCTTCATCCTCTCTCGCTGGGCTGGCCTGAGCGGCTTCCCCAGATCGTCCATCTTCTCAAAATAGGGTTTCATGGTTACCTTTCACTCCTCTTGATCATTTACCGGTTCGCCTTGCGGATCCCGAGCTGATCCTGCGCTATTATAAACTTGCAGATGTTCGCCGACCCCTCCACCATCGCGTAGGTCGGGGCATCCCGATAGTACCGCGCCACCGGATATTCCGTCGAATACCCATAGGCGCCCAGAATCCGCATCGCATACTGGGAGCATTTGTAGGCCAGTTCTCCCGCCAGGTATTTCGCCTGTGCCACCTCCGCATTGTTCCCCAGATTTCCATTGTCCTTCTGCCAGGCCGCCTTGTAGACCATCAGCCGCACCGCCTCGATTTCGCACACCATCTGCGCAATCAGGTCCTGGTTCATCTGGAACTGCCCGATCGGCTGACCAAACTGCTCCCGCTCCATCGCGTACTTCGTCACCGCATCCAGGCAGGCCTGGGCCAGTCCGACGCCTCCCGCTGCCGCCGACAACCGTGTCTGCGCCAGAGAACCGAATACGATCTTCGTTCCGTCCCCGGGCTTTCCCAGGATATTTTCCTTCGGAACCCGTGTATCCTCCAGGATGATCTCACCCGTCGGCGACGAGCGCGACCCCATCTTGTCCAGATCGGTCACCGTGATCCCGTTGAACTTGTCCAGCTCCAGGATAAAGGCCGAGAGGCTCTTTCCTCCTCCCTCCTTCTCCGTGTAGGCATAGTAGATGTTGATCCCCCCCACGGTCGCATTCGAAATCCAGGTCTTCGTCCCGTTGAGCAACCAGTGGTCCCCCTTGTCCACCGCTGTCGACTTGATCGCCATCACATCCGAGCCCGCCTGTGGCTCCGTAATCGCAAACGCCCCGAGGATCTCGGCGTTCACAAGCTTCGCGATGTACTTCTTCTTCTGCTCCTCTGTACCGTACCGGTAGATCGTGTAGGCGCAACCGATCTCCTGCATGTTCACCTGCACGCGCAGCGAACTCGAAGCCCGGGCGATCTCCTCGGTTATGATCGCCGCTGCAAGCCAACCCATGTTGTTGCCGCCGTACTCCTCCGGAATCACCGTTCCAAACAGGCCCAGCTCTCCCATCGGCTTGACCACTTCCTCGTATGGGAAATAGTGTTTTGCATCCCATTCATCAGCATAGGGCGCAATCTTCCCAGCCGCAAAACCACGCACCATCCCCTGCAACATCACCAGCTCTTCCGATAATCCGAAATCCATCACGTCACTCCTTTAATCGTTGATTGGTTGTCTTGTCTCAGGCGATCTATCATTTCTTGGGCTTCTTTTTGGCGATGATGGCCTTGATTTCATCGACAGAGGCCCCTCCCTGGATCGCCTTCTCCATCGCCTCCTCAACTTCGAAGATGATCTGCAGCTTCTCCAGGGTCGCCGAGAGGGCGTCGGCAGGAATACAGACCACACCATCCTCATCCGCAATGATGATATCATCGGGCTTGACCGTCACCCCGCCAACTTCCACAGGCACATTGTAGCCGACGATCCGGATGTCCGGCGGCTTATCCACCGTCGCCGAGCCGGTACAATACAGAGGCATCCCCATCGACCGATAACCGGCGATGTCTCTCGCCCCACCGTAAACCACCATGCCCACCAAATCCTGCTTCTTCGCGCACTCTCCCTGGTTATCACCGGTGAAATGGGCGTCGATTCCCTTGCCGTCGATCACCAGAACACTGCCTGCGGGGGTTTTACGAATGGCCTCGTACATGGTCAGGTTGTGACTGTCGGGACGCGGCGAACCGAAGGCGACCGTAGCGGCTCTCCCCAGGACCTTGGCGTCTTCACTCCCCCGGGCGGGCCGGACACCCCGGATCCCCCCGTTCACACCCAGAAGGGCGAGGGCATCGTTGATCATCCCGGTACTGGTCTTTTCAAGAATTTCAGCCGCTTCTTTCGGAACAGAAACCATATCTCCCATTAAATCAATTCTCCTTTCGCAAAACAGGTCAGCCGGTAAGATCGCCCCGCCGGTTGCGTACGGCAGGCAGCACCATTACGATCAGAATGAGGACTGTAACCATGATAAACGCAAGACTGATCGGCTGAGTAACGAACACCGAGGGATCGCCGTTCGAGACCTGCAAGGCGCGCCGCAAATTCTCCTCCATCATCGGCCCCAGCACAAACCCGAGCAGCAGCGGCACAGGGCTACACCCAAGTATTCTCCACGCGATGCCAAAAACGCCAAAAAGCGCTGCAAGGTAGACATCGAACGAAATGTTGTTCGCGCTGTAGATGCCGATCGCGGAAAACACCATGATTGCCGGGAAAAGCAGGCGATAGGGAACCTTGAGCAGACTCACCCAGAGGCCGACCAGCGGCAGGTTAAGGACGACAAGCATCAGGTTACCGATCCACATGCTCGCGACCAGTCCCCAGAAGAGGTCGGGTTTCTGGGTCATCACCGTCGGACCGGGCGTGATGCCGTGGATCATCAGGGCGCCAAGCATCAGCGCCATCGTTCCGCTCGCGGGAATCCCCAGCGTCAGCATCGGGATGAACTTGCACTGCGCGTCCGCATTGTTGGCGGCCTCTGGTCCCGCCACACCCTCGATCGCACCGTGACCAAAACGCGACGGATCCTTGGCGACCTTCTTCTCGATCATGTAGGACCCGAAAGAGGCAATCGATGGCCCGGTGCCGGGCAGAACGCCGAAAAATGCCCCGAGCATGGTCCCGCGAATGATCGGGGCAATGGACTGCTTCATATCCTGGAGCGTCGGGTAGAGGCTCCCCACCCTGGAGGTGAAGATCGTGC
Organism: uncultured Syntrophobacterales bacterium; assembly: GCA_903903205.1. Lineage (GTDB taxonomy): Bacteria > Desulfobacterota > Syntrophia > Syntrophales > UBA5619 > UBA5619. Next base: position 1,639 of record CAIUXU010000514.1, on the reverse strand, counting down.
GCTCTTCAGGATCGCTAAGGTTGCTGATGATTTCACCCACCGCAAACACCCCTACGGCAATGACCACGAAACCGATGCCGTCCGCCAACTCATAGATGTCAAAACAGAAGCGTTTGACGCCCGAATCGACGTCGGAGCCCACAACACCAAGAAGCAGGCCCAGCACCACCATCGCGAGCGACTTGATCATATCGCCCTGTGCGAGCACCGCCGCGGCAACCAGGCCCATCAACATCAGTGAAAAATACTCCGGCGAACCGAACTTCAGCGCCATATCTGCAAGCGGTGGTCCGAACATCGCGACGATCAGCGTGCATATAGTACCTGCAATGAACGAACCGATGGCCGCGATCGCAAGCGCCGCCCCGGCGCGTCCTTGCCGCGCCATCTGGTAGCCGTCGATACAGGTGACCACCGACGAGGTCTCACCCGGAAGGTTGACGAGGATGGAGGTGGTCGAGCCGCCGTACTGGGCGCCATAGTAGATGCCGGCCAGCATGATGAGCGCCGCAACCGGCGGTACATTGTAGGTAAGCGGCAGCAGCATCGCAATCGTTGCCATTGGCCCAATGCCGGGCAACACACCGATCAGGGTGCCGACAAATACGCCGATGAAGCAATAAAGCAGGTTCTGCAATGTAAGGGCTACGCCGAACCCGAAGAAAAGGTTGTGAAACAGTTCCATGACAATCTCCTTGTCAGAATCCCTTGATCAGCGGGTAGGGTAGTCCGAGCCCCCAGATGAACAGTGCTGCAGAAGCCACGGTCAAAACCGCAGTCAGCAGCAGAACTTCCAAAAACTTGAACTCCCTGCCCGACGCCGCCGACCCGAAAACCAGGGCGGCCAGCGCCGGCAGGAAGCCCGCCTTCTCCATCAGAAAGCCGAACAGCAGCAGGGAGAGGGGCAGCAGGACCAGGGCCCGGAGCGACAATTTTTCCTGAATCTTCTCGCCACTTCGCAGCCCCAAGGCCATGATGCAGACACCGAAAGCAATGAGAATCCCGCCCAGAATGGTCGGGAAGAAGCCGGGCCCCATGCGCAACGCGCTGCCGAATCGGTAACCCCGGGCAATAAACATCGCGGCGGCGCCGAATCCGATCAACATGGCGCCGGCCCAAAAATCCTTCTTGTTGAGAAAAGTCATTTTCATCGAATCTTGCTGCCTTTCCGCTTTTCCTACTCCACCTTGATGTTGGCTTCCTTGACCACCTTGCTCCATTTGGTTATCTCTCTCCCAATGAATGGGCCAAACTCGGCAGGACCCAGATAGTCCACGTCCGCCCCTTCGTTCTGGAACAACTTCTTTACCTCATCCGAGGTCAGGAGCGCCCTGATCTCCTTGTTCAGCCTGTCGACGATCGGCGCCGGTGTGCCGGCCGGGGCAAGGATACCCCACCAGTTGGTTGCTTCATACCCGGGCACGGTCTCCGCGATCGTCGGCACATTGGGCAGGATACTGCTGCGCTTTGACCCGCCGGTTCCCAGTATCTTGAATTTCCCGGACTGGATATGGGGCAGCGTCTGAATGAGCGAGCCAAGCGAAAATTGGCTGTGGCCCCCGAGCTGGTCGATCATCGCGGGTCCGCCGCCCTTGAACTGCTCGATCTTGAAATCGATGCCCGCCATGATCTTGAAGAG
>CAIUXU010000513.1 GCA_903903205.1 uncultured Syntrophobacterales bacterium | reverse complement strand
GGATCGTTGAAGTAGGCGGTCGCCTTGACGATCGCGCGGGCCCGGACGGCAGGCGTCGCCGATTTGAAGATGCCGGAGCCGACGAAAACCCCGTCACAGCCGAGCTGCATCATCAGCGCTGCATCGGCAGGCGTCGCAATCCCGCCCGCAGCGAAGTTGACCACCGGCAGGCGGCCCAATTCCCTCACCTTGAGGGCCAATTCATAGGGTATGCCGTTCGCCTTGGCGAAAGCGGTTACCTCCTCCACCGGCATGTGGGCAAGCTGGCGGATCTCGCGGTTCATCGTCCGCATGTGGCGGACCGCCTCGACGACGTTGCCGGTTCCCGCCTCGCCTTTGGTGCGGATCATCGCCGCGCCTTCGGCAATACGACGAAGCGCCTCTCCAAGGTTCCGGGCGCCGCAGACGAAGGGAATGGAAAAGCAGGTCTTGTCGATATGGCACTCCTCATCGGCGGGGGTAAGGACTTCACTCTCGTCGATGTAATCGATCTTCAGCGCCTCGATAACCTGAGCCTCCACGAAGTGACCGATCCGCGCCTTCGCCATCACCGGAATGGAAACGGCCTTCTTGATCTCGGCGATCATCGCCGGGTCCGACATCCGCGCGACCCCGCCGTCCCTCCGGATGTCCGAAGGAACCCGCTCCAGGGCCATGACGGCTACCGCGCCGGCCTCCTCGGCGATCTTCGCCTGCTCCACATTGGTCACATCCATGATGACGCCGCCCTTGAGCATCTGCGCCAACTGGACATTCAGTTCATATCTCTTTGCATCCATGATATTTTTCCTCCTGTGGGATGAATCCCCGGTCCGCTTTTATGGCATTACTATAATGACGTCAAGGACAATTATCAATAACCCAGGTCCCGAAAAATGATATCTGAAGTCACCGCATCTTTCGGAAGCTTCCCGGCTTCGGACCCGTCTCGGGCGGACCGGCAAAGGCTTGGGCAATCCTCATCCACCCATGGGCTGCATCGCCTATTGTCACAAGATCCGTATCTTCCAAATGCCGCCGGCGGGTAACGACCAGGCAGAAATCAAGGGCCTTTCCACGAACGATCTCTTTCGAATCTTCCGCCCCCCATTTCCACTCTTCCCCTCCGGGGCTCATCAACTCCACGCGAACTGGCACATTCGGAACGGCCATGCCTTGGTTGGCATAACTCCATCCGAAAGTACTCACGCCAATATGCGCAACATGCCGGAGGCGGTCCGTCGCGGGACGCTCTCGCTCCAGGGCATCGGCGACATCCTGACCATGTGCCCATGTTTCCATGAGACGTGCCGTTATAAATGATCTGGCACTCATCGGTGGTCCATACCATGGCAGGCGCTGCTTCGGGTCAAGCATCGCAAGGGCGCCCAGCAGGGCTTCCCTGTCATCTCGCCATCGGGCAAGAAGGTTGGAAGAAGATATTGAACGGCCGGCGTTGAGATAATCATCCTCGAAATGAGAAAAGTTTTTGAGAAGTTCCTCGACATGCCGGGCAAAAGCCGCCCCATCGGTGGCTGAGAGACGTGCCGTGCCGTCAAAGTAGGCAAGATGGATGATCTCATCGCGGATAGTCCACTCTCCAAAAGGCGTGGCCCGGTCCCAATCCGTTTCCGCAAGAGGCGCCACCATCCCTTCCAGCGACGCCTGCTCCTCCCTGAGATCTCGGCACAAACTCTCCATAACATTCCTCCTGTTGACCGATTTGTACTAACCAGGGAGACCATACGATGGTATGGATGTCTCCGGATTACATTGCTGAAGTTCAAAACCCTGTTTCCGTCGTAACCGCATTCCCGTTGCCTACCAGTACAGCCTTGTCTTCACACCGCGTTCGTGGAGAAAGTTCTTTATTTCCGATATGGTATGGGTCCTGTAGTGAACCATCGACGCGATCAGCGCGGCGTCGGCCTTCCCCCGGGTGAGGACATCAAGGAGGTGCTCCGGTTTCCCCGCGCCGCCGGAGGCGATGACCGGGATACCGACATGGCTGGAGATCAGCGCGGTCAGGTCGAGTTCGTAGCCATCCTGGGTGCCATCGGCGTCGATGGAGTTGAGGCAGATCTCGCCCGCACCGAGGCGCTCGGCCTCCTTCGCCCAGCGGAGAGCGTCGAGGCCGGTGAAGGTTCTTCCACCGTGAATGACCATTTCATATCCTGAGGGAATTTGACTACTTGCTAGCACTTTTTTAACATCCATGCCGAGGACGATGCACTGGCTGCCGAAGGCCTTGGCCCCCTCAGCAATGATGCCGGGATTTTTCACCGCCTCCGAATTGACGCTGACCTTCTCCGCCCCGGCAAGGATCACCTGCCGCAAATCATCCACCGTCAGGAT
>CAIUXU010000512.1 GCA_903903205.1 uncultured Syntrophobacterales bacterium | reverse complement strand
GAACCTCCTCTTTTTTTGGCGCTTCTATCATAAAACCGAATTTGTTATCAATGATAAATCGTCATTCCGGCGAAAGCCGGAATCCAGCCATAATGATTTACGTGGACCGGATTTCCTGACGCATGAAGACCGCGTAGCAGATCCCGAAACAGGCGAAGGTGATCGCAATCAGGGATATCAGGAAGGGCGCTACGATAACGACGCTCTGGAGCAGCGGGAGCGGGTTTTGGAAGCGCGAGAGGGAGATCCTCTCCATCGGCCCCATCAGCACGAAGGAGCGCGGCGTCTTGCGGAGCGGGTCGAGAATCGTCGACGTAGCATCCCCGTAAAGCGTCGCCGGGGAGAGCAGCGAGGCGGCGCGCTGGACATCCGCATTCTTCACGAAAGATTCCTGCGCCCGCGCCATGTCGGCCGTCTGGGTCATCGGGGAGATCGCATCGGCAAGCAGACTTCCGCCGAGGCCGATGAAGAAGGAGAGGCCGATCCATATAGCAAGCGACGCCAAGGCAGATGTGGCCGTGCTCCGGAAGACGACGGAGAAGAGGATTGCCGCCCCGAGCCAAAACGAGATGTAGAGGATGCTGAGGACGAGGTAGATCAGAAGCCGCCCGAGCTCCTCCGCGCCCGGAACCACGCCAATCATGCGGATGCCGAGGCCCGAGATGATGAGCACGAGCGATACCATGACGATCGTAATCATCGTCATCCCGGCCAGGAACTTCCCGTTGATGATTGCGTCCCGGTAGATTGGCTGGGAGGCCAGCTTGCTCAGGGTCCGGCCGGTCCGCTCGCGGTTGATCGCATCGAAACCGAGGATAATCCCGATCAGCGGCCCGAAAAAGCCGATAAACTGGATGAACGAGAAGAGTTTCCCCGTTGATGTGAACAGAAGCAGGAAGATGAAGTCCGGCTTGGCCATCCCCCGGAGCTCCTCCTGCATGGACATGCCGACCATCGAGGCGATGATCACCCCGACCATGACGATCAGCGCCGTGATCAGGAGGAACCGCGTGCTGCTGAAATGATCCTCCATCTCCTTTTGGTATATCGTGAAGATCGCGTACAAGGTTACCCCTCCTTGAAATATTTCATGTAGATCTCTTCGAGGGTGTAAGCCTCGCCCTCTTCCAGTCCGAGACCGCGTTGCGCCAGATCGTCGAGTGTGCCGACGGCGACGAGTTTCCCCTTGATCATGATCCCGATCCGGTCGCTCAGCCGCTGGACCTGGTCGAGCAGGTGGGACGAAAAGAAGATCGTCATCCGCCGCTCCCGGCTGAGGCTCTGGATCAGATCAAGCATCCGGTTTGTTCCGTCGGGATCGAGGCCGATCGTCGGCTCGTCGAGGAAGACCACCTTCGGCTCCTTGATCAGCACCTCGGCGATTCCCAGACGCTGCCGCATTCCCTTTGAGTAGGAGCCCACCTGCTTGTCCGCCTCTTTTGCAAGATCGACATCCTTCAGGAGTTTGTCGATCCGTCCGGTGGAAATCTTGTCCGGGATCCGGTTCAGGCGCGCGATGTACCGGAGGTTTTGCCGCGCATCCATATCTTCATAGAATCCAACATTTTCAGGAAGATAGCCGATCAATTCCTTGACCTTCAGCGGATCGCGGGCCGGGTCATAGCCGCAGACCCGGACCGTGCCGGAGGTCGGTTCGGTAAGCCCCAGCAGCATCAGCATCGTCGTCGTCTTCCCGGCCCCGTTCGGTCCGAGGAAGCCGAAAACCTCCCCTTCTGCCACGTTGAGGCTCAGGCGGTTTACGGCCGTCTGCTCCCCGTAGCGCTTGGTCAGCTCTTCCATCCGGATGACGATCTCTTTTTCCACCGTTAGCGTCTCCCCATCTTGATGAACAGAATGCTGAGCCCCGCGATCACAAGCAATATCAGCCCGATCCCGATCCAGCCCCAGGCCGACGAGGCCTTCACCGTAACCCGCATCT
>CAIUXU010000511.1 GCA_903903205.1 uncultured Syntrophobacterales bacterium | reverse complement strand
CCTCTAAAACGCTGCTGTACGAGTCCGATGTGGAAAGGCTAAAACCGGTTCTGCAAGGCGTGTTTGTAAGCATGCAATCAGGCGACTGTACCGCACTGCAGCAGGTTTACGATCTGCTTGTCGCGCGGGCGCGGGAAAACGAGGCCATTGTCAAAAAGATTCTGGGGCCGGACTACCGACTCGACGAAACGGTGGAGCTGAACACCAACGTGAACAAGCGCCCCTATGTGAAGACAACGGTGGAAAAGCAGAGCCTCCTGAAAAAGGTCGTGCAATTCCAGATCGAAAACAATCTATTGACAGGCATCAATCTGGCCGAAGCCAAGAAGCAGCAGATTCACCGCTACGAACTGCAAACGATGCGGGTGGTCGAGCACAATCCTGAAAAACTCATTACGAGCCTCGCCGAGGCCTTTGCCCTGGCCCTGGATCCGCACACGAGCTATCTGTCACCCGAAAACCTTGAGGACCTCCGGATTCAGATGCAGCTTTCCCTGGAAGGGATCGGAGCCGTCCTTAACAACGACAACGGCTTTACCGTCATTGTGGAGCTGATTCCCGGTGGAGGAGCCGAGCGCTCGGGCCTGCTGAAGCCAAAGGACAAGATCATTGCCGTGACCCAGGAAGGCGGAAAGCCTATTGACGTCATCGACATGGACCTGCGCGACATTATCAAGATGATTCGCGGCAAGAAAGGCACGCTGGTAACACTCACGATCCTGCGACAGACAGAACACACAAACCGTTTCGATGCCACCATCAAGCGCGACAAGATCGAAATCAAGGAGCAGGAGGCCAAGATCGCCTACGAGACACGGACAGTGGACGACAAGCAGTACCATTTCGGCGTGATCGATCTTCCCTCCTTTTACGGCGACGAGAACGAAAAAAAATCCTGCTATGAAGACGTGAAAGGCCTCCTCGCAGAGGCCAGGCGGCGGCATGTTGACGGGATCGTGCTGGACCTTTCGCGCAACGGAGGGGGCCTTCTCAAGGAAGCCGTGCGCCTTTCCGGCCTTTTTCTTGACAAGGGCGGGGTTGTGGCAACCAAAGACAGCCAGGAGCGGGTGACTATTCTCGCCAATGGTTCTGCCACATCAGGGACGGAAGGAGACAAGCGCAAAGTGGTTACATTCCCCGCAGAAGATCCTCGCGCACTCTATACGGGCCCCCTCGTTGTTCTGACGAGCCGCATGAGCGCATCTGCCAGCGAGATCGTGGCGGGCGCTCTCAAAGACTACCGCCGCGCGGTGATCGTCGGATCGGACCGCACATTTGGCAAGGGTTCCGTGCAGGAACTGTCGCCTTTGCCCTGGGAACTTGGCGGCATGAAAGTCACCAAGGGGTTGTACTTCCTGCCCGGCGGCAAATCTACGCAGAAGATGGGCGTCGAAGCGGATGTGCGGCTGCCGATCATGTTCATGCTCGAAGATATTGGCGAAACCGAGCTGGATTACCCGCTTCCGGTCCAGGCGATCACGCCCTTCCTCGGCGTGCCGGGCAATGCCACGCCGCCCTGGAAAACTCTGGGACAGCCCATGCTCGCGGAGCTGGCAGCGAGGTCCAAGGCCCGGGTCGCTAAAGATGCGAAGTTCACCGAGATCATCAAGAACAACAAAGAGGCCGCCGGCAAGAAGGGCATAATCCGCCTCACCGACTTGCGCAAGGATATGGAGAAGCAAAATGGCGGCAAGAAGAAGGAGACGCCTAGGGAGCTTAAAAAGAGAGTCCGGGACCAGTCTGCTCCTTTCGTGAACGAGGGCGTCAACGTTCTGCTTGATCTGGTGACTCTGGGCCTGGCGCCCTAGCCCCGATAAACGGGATAAGTAAGTTTACGAAAATAT
>CAIUXU010000510.1 GCA_903903205.1 uncultured Syntrophobacterales bacterium | reverse complement strand
CTGGTTCTTGCCATTGGTCTTGTTGTGGATGACGCCATCGTTGTCGTGGAGGCCGTTGAACACCACATCGAACACGGCCTCTCTCCCAAAGAAGCGTCCTTAAAGGCCATGGAGGAGGTCTCTGGTCCGGTCATCGCCATCGCCGTCATTCTTGCGGCGGTCTTTGTCCCTACTGCCTTCATCCCCGGCATCACCGGTCAGCTCTATCAGCAGTTCGCAGTGACCATCGCCATCTCTGTTATCGTATCCGCCTTCAACGCCCTGTCCCTCTCCCCGGCTCTCTGCGCTCTGCTCCTCAAGCCAAAGGTAAAAGGTACAGGACCTCTCCAGAAGTTCTATGACTTGTTCAACAGGTTTTTTGCTCGAGCTACTGACGGTTACATCAGTGTATGTCGAGCCTCCATCCGAAAGTCCTTTATCAGTTTCATCTTGCTGGCGGGAATGGCGGCTCTGGCCGGACTCTCGGGCAAGCAACTCGCCGTCGGTTTTCTACCGGACGAAGACCAGGGGTTCATCTTTGCCGGCATCCAGTTGCCCGACGCCGCTTCACTTCAGCGGACCAGTGAAATAGCCCGGCAGGCCGAGGAAATTATCACAAAGACCCCGGGGGTCCAGTATTGCTCCTCGGTTTTAGGCTACAGCATGCTTAGCCAGGTAACTAATACCTACAGCGCCTTCTTTTTCATCAGCCTGGAGGAGTGGTCGAAGCGAAAGAAACCGGAAGAGCAGTACGAGGCGATCAAGACGGCGATCTCCCATAAAATGGCCGCTATCCCAGGCGCCATTGGTTTTGCCTTTCCGCCGCCGGCCATCATGGGGGTCGGCACATCCGGAGGAGTAACTTTTATCCTGGAGGACCGGGCCGGCAAAGATATCGATTTTCTGGCGGCCAACACCAAGAAGTTCGTCGAAGCGGCCAGCAAGCGGCCCGAAATGGCCGAAGTCTCCACCACCTTCCTTCCCACCGTGCCACAGCTCTTTGTCGATGTGGACCGGGACAAGGTGCTGAAACAGGGGGTCAACATCTCCGACGTTTACAAAATTCTGCAAAGCTTCATGGGAAGCGGATTCATCAACTACTTCAACCGCTTTGGCCGCCAGTGGCAGGTGTTCATCCAGGCGGAAGGGGACTACCGGACCAATATCGAAAATATCGACCAGTTCTATGTCCGTAACAGCGACGGAAAGACAGTGCCCCTCTCGGCGCTCACCTCCGTCCGCAACATTGCAGGGCCGGAGTTCACCATGCGCTACAACCTCTACCGGTCGGCCCAGATCAACGCCTCGGCAGCCCCTGGCTACAGTTCTATCCAGATCATGAAAGCAATGGAAGATGTCTTCGCCGAGACCATGCCCAATGAAATGGGCTACGACTACAGCGGAATGTCGTTCCAGGAGAAGAAGGCCCAGCAAGGGGTGTCTCCGGTAGCGGTCTTCGCATTTTCGTTCCTCTGCGTCTTTCTGATTTTGGCGGCCCAGTACGAGAGCTGGTCGCTGCCCTTTTCGGTACTTCTGTGTACCCCCATCGCCATTGCAGGGGCTTTCTGCGGGCTGTTGTTCCGAGGCTTCGAGAACAACATCTACGCTCAGATCGGTCTTGTCATGCTTATCGGCCTGGCTGCCAAGAATGCGATTCTCATTGTCGAGTTCGCCAAGCTGGAGTACGAAAAAGGGGAGAGCCTCCTGGAGGCAACCCTCAACGGAGCAAGGCTTCGGCTAAGGCCGATCCTGATGACTTCCCTTGCCTTTATCCTTGGCTGTGTGCCACTGGCCATCGCCAGCGGGGCCGGCTCCATTTCCCGAAAGGTTATGGGAACCACGGTCATCTTCGGGATGCTGGCGGCCTCCTTTATCGCCATCTTCCTGATTCCGGTATCGTACTATGTCATTGAGAAATTTAGCGGCAAAGGGAGTGCGGGCGCCCATTTACCAAAATCTCCAGTCAACGCCGATGGAAAGGAAGGTGAGCACCATGCGTAAATTCATCATGGTCATTTTTATCGCTTTGACTCTGGCCGGCTGCATGGTCGGCCCTGACTATCAGCGCCCCACGGTGGAGATGCCTTTATCCTGGCGTGTTGAGGAAAAATACGCGCAGGATCTGGCCAATACCG
>CAIUXU010000509.1 GCA_903903205.1 uncultured Syntrophobacterales bacterium | reverse complement strand
AGGTCGGACAACCGCAAGATCCGCAGTCGATCCCCGGCAATTCCGATGTCAGGTCCTCAATTTCCTGCAGTTTGCGCATCGCCTCCCGCATGTCCGGACTCAACGACGTAATCGGCCGCGACAGAATCTTCGAGCCAAGGCGGTAGTCTTCCTTGGGAATTTCAGACTGCACCTTCTTGAAAAACTCGATATTCCTCTTCCCGATTTCCTTCGCCACGAGGTCCAGCTTCAGCTTGGCCATAAACGGGTTTTCCACCATCAGCACCCCTCCCACGCAGCCGCCGACGCAGGCCTGGGCCTCCAGGAAACGGATGTTCCGGAACCCTCCCTCTTCGATCTTCTCCAGAATCTTCGAAACGTGGTGTATCCCGTCGACGGAGAGCCGGTTTGGAATATCAACGGCCTCGATCTCACCCTCGCGGCGCCCCCATCCGATGCCAATGCTTGATGCCCGCTGTATGTCCAAATTCTCCACGACCCTCTCGAAATTCAACTTGACAAAATTCACCATGTCGCGGGTCGCAATCACACCCGTCACATTGGAATGATCCGTTCCGATCGGCTGTTTGATCACCGTTGCCTTGGCGGGACAGGGCGTGATAAAGAAAACCCCGATCTCCGCTGGATCGATGCCCGTCTTTTCGGCGGCCTTCCGCCTCACATAGCGCGCGGTAATCTCCATCGGCGACTGCATCGGCATGATATTACCGACCAGTCCGGGATACCTGACCTGGATAAGCCGTACCACCGCCGGACACGCCGACGAAATCACTGGCCTCGGCAGCAGCGCTCCGAGAGAATTCAGATATTCGGTTATTGCAACCGAAACCAGATCCGCACCCAGCCCAACCTCCATGATCTCGTCGAAACCCATAAACAGGAACCCCGACAGAACCTTCTCAATCCTGTACCGGCGCGAAAACTGGCTGACAAAAGAGGGAGCGGGAATGGCAATTTTGTATTTGTATTTTTGTATTTCGTTGAGCTGTTCGGTCACCGCGATCTTCGCGCTGTTGGGGCAGGTTCGGATGCACTCGCCGCAGTCGATGCAACGGTCACCGATGATGGTCGCCTTGCCGTTGCGGATCCTGATCGCTTCGGTCGGGCACGTTCGGATGCAGTGCGTACAGCCTTTGCATTTTTCCTCGATAAGCTTTACGGAATGAAAATAGCTCATACGGTAGTACACCCGTGCTTTCAGATCAGGTTTTCAGATATATCTTGAACTTGATTTCGGTCCCCTTGCCGACGGTTGAATTGATCACCATCCAATCCGTCGCTCGCTGAATGTTGGGCAGACCCATCCCCGCACCGAAACCCATCTCGCGGATTGCCGGTGTCGCGGTCGAAAAACCCTCCTGCATCGCCTTGTCGATATCCGGTATGCCAGGTCCCCTGTCGGACGCCGTAATGTTTATCTCCAGCGGATCGATGTCCACAAGCAGCTTTCCCTCGTCAGCGTAAGCCGTTATATTCATCTCGGCCTCATAGCTTGCGATCGACACCCGCCTGATTACCTCATACGCAATGCCAAGCTTCTTGAGGATATTCTTTATCTTGCTGGCGGCTTCTCCTGCGCCGCTAAAATTTCCCCCGGTGACCGAAAATTCCCAGTGCATCGTTCCCATCCCGTGTCACACGTCTCTGTTATATGTCTGGACATCCTGCAGTTTTTCCGCATGCAGGATTCCGCAACTGCTGAACATCGTGTGCGGTGTGGTCATAATCGAAATCCCGCACGACCTCGCGAGCGCTATCGTCTCCGGCGCCGGTTTCTTTCCTCTCAGGAATATCACGAGCCTGATGTCCACCATTTCAGACGTGCGCACCACTTGAGGGTTTGTCATGTTTGTCAGCAGCAAAACCCCTCTTGAATTCTGCCCAGTCTGGTTCATGCTGGCCAGCAACTCACTCATCATGTCGCAGGCACACACGGTATCATACCCGCCTTCGGGCTCATACCCGGAGTCCAGCAAAACTGTCGCGGAAAGCAGCCCACCCAATTCCTCTCTCTTCATGTTTCTCATTCACCTTGCCCGCGCCGTACAAAACGGCGCGGAATCTTACGGATAAATCCAGTAAGGGCGCGATTAATCACGCCCCTACACCGGCATTGGGCCGCTTCCTTGCCCACGAGATACGATGCCTACATCGAATGCAAGCATAAACAAAACCCGGACTTTGTCAACACAATCCTTCTCCCCATAACAAGATCAGACGTACATGTCCCTCTGCCCCCCTTCCATCTTCGCCAGGCGGCGCGAAATCGTCTGTCGGGTGCGTGCATTCGGCGTCTCTTCGACCAGCCGGGAGCAGAGCTCGTCGCCTGCCGCTCGTGTCAAGGGCGAAGCGTAGTCGAGGAGGTATTCCTTGAACGTCAGAATTGCGTTGGTTCGGCAGAACTTCTGAATCAAACCCGGTTTGGCCAGTTCCATGAAGTCCCGTCCAGTTCGCCCGAGACGGTAGCAGGCCGTGCAAAAGCTCGGGATGTGACCCAGGGCGGTGATGTCGCCGATCACCTCGTCCAGTGTCCGGGTGTCTCCCAGGTTGAACTGTGCGGCGCGAAACCCCTCGCTCGAATCCTCCTGGTATCCGCCCGGGTTGGTCCGCGAGCCGGCGCTGATCTGGGAGATACCGAGATCGAAGACCTCGTTGCGGATTGCCGATGTTTCGCGGGTCGAGAGAATGATTCCCGTATAGGGTACGGCGAGACGCAGGATCGCGACCAGTTTTTTGAAGTCGTGATCGCTGACCGGATGCGGCGGGCGGATCGCGGCCGGTGCGTTCAGCGCCGGCTCCAGACGCGGGATGGAGATCGTATGGGGGCCGACGCCGCAGTCCTTTTCCAACTGGAGGGCATGAAGCAGCAGACCCATCACCTCGTATTTGTAATCGTGAAGGCCAAAGAGGGCGCCGATCCCGACGTCGTCAATCCCCGCCTCCTGGGCGCGGTGCATCGCCATTACACGCCATCCGAAATCGGCTTTTGGCCCGGTCGGGTGCATCTGTCGGTAGGTCTCATGGTGGTATGTTTCCTGGAAAAGGACATAGGTTCCGATCTTCGCAGCTTTAAGCCTCTTGAATTCCGGGACGGCCAGTGGTGCAATTTCGGCGTTGATCCGGCGGATCTCCCCCCCCCCTCCGTCCTGACCGCATAGGCCGTTTCGATCGCCTCGATAAAGTAGTCAAGGCTCGATCGGGAAGGGTGTTCACCGCACAGCATCAGCAGGCGTTTGTGCCCCTCCCGCTCCAGCACACGGACCTCGCTTGCGATCTGCTCCATCGTCAGCGCGACACGGGTCAGCTCCCGGTTGCTCCGGCGGAAACCGCAGTAGAGACAATCGTTGGAACAGTGGTTGGCAATGTAGAGGGGGGCAAAGAGAACCAGCCGGTTTCCGTAGATGGCCTGCTTGATCTCCCGGGCCGCCGCCAAGATCATCTCCAACAGTTCCGCATCTTCTGTTTGGAGCAGAAGTGCGGTCTCTTCCGGCGTTATGCCTTTGAGTTTTCTGGCCTTGGTGATGATCTCCTCCACCCGGGATTTCTCGGGATGAGCCGCCCTGTTTAGAATCTCGTATATTTTAAAGTCGTCGATAAAATCCTGCATCATTTTCCTTCTCCGAAAATACAATGAGCTGTCTCTGAATGATCACCCCGCACTTGCCGGAAGGGATCCCCTTTATGATCGGATCTCCGCCTCTTTCCGTTTGAAAGCGAGCAGTGCGGAGGGAAAAGGGCTCAAAACCCGCCGAATGACCCCCTGGGTGAACGAGATGGCGAGCCCGTAGTTGGTCACGGGGATCCCCGCCTCTTGGGCCCGGTGAAGACGGCTGAGCATCTCCCGTCGGGTCAACATGCAGCCGCCGCAGTGGATGATCAGGCGGTAATCGGAAAGGTTGTCGGGGTAGTCCCTACCTGCATAAATGTCGATCCGGAGTTCGCCTCCGACATACTGTCGCAGCCACCTTGGGATCTTGACCCGCCCGATATCGTCTTGAAGGGGGTGGTGGGAGCAGGCCTCCGCGATCAGGATGCGGTCCCCCGGCTTCAGTGTTTCGATCGTGGCGGCGCCGGCCGCCGAAAGCGCAAGGTCACCTTTCTGGCGGGCGAAGAGGATGGAAAATGTCGTGCAGGGTACCTCCGGCGGGATATCGGCGGAGACCTTTAAAATGACCTGCGAGTCGCAGACAGCGATATCCGGATTTCGCTTCAGAAGTGTCAGCATACTGGCAAGTTCCCGCTCCTTGACCATCAGCGCGGCGGCGTCGCTGTCGAGGGCGTCACGGATCGTCTGGACCTGCGGGAGGATCAGGCGTCCCTTCGGCGCCTGAAGGTCGATCGGAACGACGAGCAAGGCGATCCCGCCGGGCGGCAGAAGGTCTCCGATCAGCGACGGCGCCTCGATTACGTCATCCGGCGCCATTTCGATGAGGTTGCGCTTCACGGCCTCCACGGCCCCATTTCGTCCGGCGGGATCGATGCAGCAGAGCGTGATGACCCGTCCGGCTCGGCCAAACATATTTTTCAGATATTCGGGTGAAGGGAGTCCGCGGTCGATCTTGTTGATGACGATCAGGACCGGGATCTCTCTTTTCTGGGCCTCGGAAAGCACCGCTTCCTCGTATTCGCTCCAGATCTCCGCCTCCGTGACAAGAAGGATGCAAGCGGCCCGATCGAAAACCGTCTCCGTCTTTTCCCGGCGTCGGCCAGCCAGCTCCGAGACGTCGTCGAGGCCTGCCGTGTCGAGAAACAGGACCGGCCCCAGGGGCAGAAGCTCCGCAGCCTTTTCAACGACATCCGTCGTGGTTCCGGCCACTGGGGATGTGATGGCGATCTCCTGGTCGAGAAGGTAGTTCAACAGGCTTGACTTGCCGACGTTGGTTCTGCCAAAAATGGCGATATGCAAGCGGTTACCCTTTGGCGTCGTTTCCATGATTTCGATATCCCAATGCAGTCAATTGATAGGGGGAGAGGGCCTGTCCGGTAAGTTCCTTTCCCAGTTTTTCTTCCAAAAACGAACGGATCTCTTTTGTTTGGTGGGAACCCGCCTGATTCTTCCCGGTCATGCGGAATTCCTGAAGAAGGGCCGCTGCCCTTTCATAGCCGATGAACGGCAGAAGTGCGGTGACGATCATCGGGCTCTGGTCGAAGATGTGGCGGCAACGTTCTTCGTCGGCCACAATCCCCCCGGCATGGGCGGCAAGAACGGGGGATGCGGCCGCAAGAAGATCGATCTCCTCGAGGAAAAGATCGGCGATCAGCGGGAGAAATTCGTTGATCTGCCAGGTGCCGCGACTCACCGCGTTACAGATCCCGGTGTCGTTGGCCATGACGCGCAGGCCGATCTGGATGATGGCCTCCGGGATGACCGGGTTGACCTTTCCGGGCATGATCGAAGAGCCGGCCTGAACGGGGGGGAGGCGGATCTCCCCCATCAGGTTGAGCAGTCGAAGGTCGCCCGAGATCTTGACGAGGTTGGCCGCATGGGCCTTGAGGATCCCTGAAACCTCCACGAAGGCGTCGGCGTTGGCCGTCTCCCCTGTGAGATTCTCCCCGCGTGAAAGTCCCAATGAAGTAATTTCCCTTAGCTTTTCAATGACAAGAAAGATGTAGTCCCTGGGGGCCGTGAGCCCCGTCCCGATGGCCGTACCGCCGAGGTTGACGACCCGGAGGCGCTCCTCGCCCTTGAAGGTTCTCCACCGGTCCCGGGAGAAGGCCTCCGAGAAGGCGGCAAACTCCGCGCCCAGGGTCATCGGCACGGCCTCCTGCAACTCAGT